>NZ_PDYR01000009.1:0-142637 GCF_002743165.1 Sporosarcina sp. P19
GGGATCAGCGTGCGTCTTGAGACCCTGGACAGGTGCCTTAATTTCTGCAAAGTACACAGAAATACGGCAAAGCGAACCCTTCGTTGTTCGCTTGGCTCAAGCCACGCCCCTCGGAAAGCGTGCCTTTCGGAGTGAAGGGAAACGGGGTGAGATAGTTATGTCCCAGCCTCTATTGATGCTTGTTCTTGAATTCAATCCTGCTCAATAGTTACTTTACAACTCGTCTCGTCATATTTGCCATATGCCGCGTGATAGGTTGGCCCTACACCTTGCTTGAAAGTCAAGGAGTGGCGAATGCCTGCTGTAATGAACTTTTTCGCTTCAATCACGGCATCTGGTACCGTTTGTCCCTTTGCCAAGCCTGCCGCGATCGCAGCAGAGTAACTGCAACCGGCACCATTGGTATTCAGCGTGTCAATTCTTGGAGCTTCAAGTACATAGAACTGTTCTCCGTCATACAGCACATCCACTGCGGGTCCTTCCAGTCTTCCACCTTTCACTAATACGAACTTCGGTCCAAATGTAAACAAACGACGTGCAGCTTCTTTTAAATCAGCCACAGATTCCAATTCCATACCACCCAATAAGTAAGATGCTTCGGGCATATTTGGCGTAATAACCGTTGCAAGAGGAATCAATTGCTTCTGCATCGCTTCCATTGCATCGTCTTTCAACAACGCAGAGCCCATCTTACCAATCATTACGGGATCTACTACTATATTTTGAATGTCGGACTGCTGAATCCACTTCGTTACATTGACAATAATTTCTTTCGTAAACAACATGCCAGTCTTCATTGCATCTATACCAATATCTTCTTCTATCGTCACTAATTGTGCTTCAATCGCTTCCCAAGATTGCGGGAATATACCTTGTCCAGTACGTGGATTCCTGGCAACAATTGCTGTGACCGCTGTTGTACCAAACACATCAAATTCCTGGAATGTTTTCAAATCAGCTTGAATTCCTGCCCCTCCACGTGCAGCGGAACCAGCGATAGTTAATGCTCGCTTAATCATCGTCTCTTTTCCTCCTGTCTTAGATGTAATTCATAAATTAGTAATTATATACGTGCATCATTGTACAGGATAACGTGAGGAGGTTTAAAGAGTCAATTTCATCGTTCGGTACAAGGCCCTGTATAGTTACCATCAACTAAAAACTCCCTATCCACTTGTAAGATAGAGAGTTGTTTGAATTTATTTACAACATATAGGAAATATCAGATGCTATAGTTGGATACGCAAATGGCATTTGCTTTAATTCTAGGATAGGAATTTGGAAACGAATGGCTAATGCAAAGAGATTAATCAGTTCATCGGCTCCACCACCTAAGAAATGAGCACCGAGTACGACGTCTTTCTCTTGATCGATTATTACTTTAAATGCTGCGGCCCGTTCATTTGTCCGTTTATATGTGAACCACTCGGTCATATTTTGTGATTTTACATATATTTTTAAACCCGAGTCTATTGCTTCTTGTTCGCTCATTCCAACAGATGATAATTTAGGAACGGTGTAGACAACAGATGGAATAACGGGATAATTGGCCGTTTTGTTATTTCCTTTTAGCAAATTTGAAGCGACAACATGTGATTCAGTTGTTGCGACGGGTGTTAAAGGAGGCGCATCACTTGAAGCAACATCTCCAGCCGCATATACATGTGGATTACTAATGCTTTGCATGAATTCATTGACACACACGCCTTGTTTATCGCGCTTTACATTTCCTTTTTCCAAATCAATATCTAATGCCGGTGCGCGTCCTGCCCCATGTACAACGAGATCTGCTTTCCACTCTACTTGGCGATCATCTTGTTCCCCTTTGACCACAAATGAATTGCCGCATTTCTCTATTCCATTTACCGGTGTGTTCAAATGCACATGAACGCCAATTTCTTCAGTACGTTTAATGAGCATTTTTACTAAATCTTGATCAAAATGCTTCAAAGCGCTTTCACTTCTATGCAAAATATGCACTTCTGAGCCTGCCCTTGCAGCAATATGCGCAAATTCGAATGAAATAAATCCTCCCCCAATAAAGACGATCTTTTTTGGTAGAGCTTCCAGTTCCATGAACTCATCGCTCATCGTCAAATATTCTTCACCTTCGATATTCATCTCAATAGGTTTTGCCCCCGTGGCAATTAAGATATGCTTCCCTTTTAATACATCTGAACAAACCTTCAATTCTGTTTCACTTTGGAAGTGCGCCTTGCCCTGATAGATATCAATGCCTAATTTCTCGAATTTTTCTTCCGTGTCCTCAGGTATCGACTGAGTAAATGTTCGTTTGAATTCCATTAATTCAGTCCAATTGATTTTGCTATCTTCTTCAATCCCTTTTCCTTGCATACGTTTATTCCAATCAATCAGTTCAGCAGCTCCTACCAATACTTTCTTCGGATCACAACCTCGCTGAGAACAGGTACCGCCAAATGGCCGGTCATCGATAATTGCAACGCTCCAGCCTTCTTTCTTACATTTTGTTGCTGTGATGGAACCTGCACTACCTGTTCCAATTACAAGCAAATCATATTCTTTGACCATACTCTATCTCCTCCAACTATTCTTGCTCATTCTGTTCACCCATTCTATAATCAACTACCCTCTATTGACCCTTATCACACTTGGAAACAATTATACAATTAAAATCACGTTACTTTCCTACGTACATACTATATAACAGCACATAGGAAAGGTCGTATGAAAATGATTTCAAATAATCCTCAGTACGCAGCGAATGTGAATACTAGTCCCTTTTTCAAGAAAAATGATAAGAACTTTATTAATATTTTGAGCAGTAAGCAATTAAACACATTAGATCATTTGTCGATGTTGGATATCTTCCTTAGTAAAGATCATATTATTGAACCCCATTATCATCCAAATGCTTCCGAACTGACCTATTGTGTTTCAGGCTCGGCTACTATTTCTATGATGAATCTTGACACGAAAATCTTTCAACATTATAAAATTGTGGCGGGTCAAGTCGTTAACATTCCACAAGGATGGTGGCACTACCAAATCGCCCATACCGATGATACACATCTGCAAGGTATTTTTAATGTGAATATTCCCGAGGTCGTCTTAGGTTCCGATATTCTAACCGCTACACCAGCAGACGTTTTCGCTTACTCCTATGGGTTAGATGAACAACAATGGGCTGCCAATGTAAAAGCTATTTCCCCTTCGCAATTAATAGGTCCACCAACGAAATAAGCATTTACAAAAAGCGACGGCAAGTATCCCGTCGCCTGTTCTTTCATTATTCCACCGGACCTAGCCAAGTAGACATACCTTCAGAAACATTGATCACGTCGTATCCTTCTTCAAACAAAATTTCACTTGCTGTTTGCGAACGACTTCCACTACGACAAACGATTACATACTTCTGATCTTTATCTAAGCCCGCTCTTTCACCATTTTGTAATTGCGATAACGGCATATTGATTGCACTCACCATATGACCTTCGTTGTATTCATCTACTTCGCGCACATCCATCACTAACGCGCCTTCCTTTTGTAAAGCTTCAATATCATTTAAATCTACTGTTTCAAATGCTTTATCTGTCGATCCGCAAGCCGCCAGTAATAAAACGGTTGCGATCAACCATACTAATTTCTTCATGAATTAACCTCCATTTTCTATTGCCAAGAATTAATAAGCTGCGACTACTTCAAATCAGACTATCTTAGTCCCATTTTCTTTCAGTATATACTAACCTTTGTTGAACCCCATATTAGATTAAACACAAAAACGACACGTAGATAGCATACATGTCGTGGTTTATACTATATATTTAAAATACCAAACGACTTTCCGTGTTACTTCACCGGGACTTCACGGTAATCATAAAACCCTATTTTCGTTTTCCTTCCAAGTTCCCCTTTATCTACTTTTTCTTTAATGCACACAGGTGGCTTATCTCTTTCATCTCCGCTCTGCTGATATTGATGCTGCATGGCCGAATACACGACGTCCGCTCCCGACATATCGATTAATTGAAATGGTCCGAGTTTATGACCAAGAGACTTTCTTATAATGAGATCAATATCTTTGAAGTCAGCAATTCCTTCTTCATATAAGTACGCTGCTTCTCGATGAATGGCACCGAGTATACGGTTCGCAACAAATCCTGAAATCTCCTTCCTCAGTAGAACCGCTGTACGTCCAATTTGTTTTGAAACTGCCATGGCGATATCCTTTGTCTCTTCAGACGTTTTTTCACTCATGACAACTTCGAGGCTGTCCATGACGAGTGGCGGGAAGAAGAAATGCATATTACATACTTTATCCGGTCTGTTCGTCACTTTGGCAATCAATGAATTCATAATAGTTGAGCTGTTCGTCGCCAATATAGCATGAGGTGGTGTCATTTCATCTAATTTTTTAAACAGCTCTTGCTTCGCTTCAAGCACTTCGACAATCGCCTCTATTACAAGATCTGCATCTTTTGTTGCTTCCTCTAACTGATCTGTAAAAGAAAGTAATGAAAAAGCTTTCTCTATAGCTTGCTCATTAATCTTAACTTTTCTTACCCAATCACTCATCAGACGCTCCAAGTTGTCCTTTGCATGTTGCAAAGCTTCCTCATTAATATCCTGCAACGTTGTTTGGTATCCACCTAGCGCACATAGCATGGCAATTTGGTGTCCCATCTGCCCTGCGCCAATTACTGTAATCCGTTTCACATCAAATGGATTCATGTTTTTACTCCCCCTTATTATTATACCGACTGGTCGGTATGTTCTGAATACTATAATAACTAGTATTCTTTTCTTTAGCAAGTATAAGTAGAAATTTAAGTCTAGAGCGATTTTAAATAAGGCGTAAGCAAAAATTATAAAAAACCCTAACAAGAAGTGAGTGACCTCCGTTAGAGTTTCAATTGGTTTCCTTATTTCACGAAAAAACCTGCGACCCGTTGCTGTTCATCCAATGTTATAGTGTACACTCTATTGTCTTCTTTGTATTTCGCTGTAATAGTCGCAACAAAGTATTGCTCTTTTTTAGCGATGGACTCTTTTTCAAAGCTGACGAATTCACCAGATTCCTTTACAATATCCGATACTTCTTGTAATTGCTCTACGGATAAAGCATCTTTCATCGTTGCATCAAACATAGTACGCATTTCATCAAACTTCTCTTCATTGAATAATGTGATCGTTTCTTTTGATATCTTAATATACTCTTTGGCAGCAGAATCGTCGACTTTATTTTTTCCGCATGCCGCGAGTAGGAAAACGGTTGCTATAGCAAGGATAACTAGTTTCTTCATTCTCTAACTCCTTCCGTTTAACATAGATAAAAATTAGTTGGGTAATTAAATGAAATACATATACTGCATGCTGTTAATTTGATACCAAATCTCTTAGCGTCTGAGGCCATTTGATTAAGGCGTGTACGTACAAATCATCTTTCAAGTTCCTACTTATATTTTTTTACATTTAATAGACAAAAACAGGCCTTCATAGAGTGACTCCATATCTTCTACGTATATGCCTGAATCCTCGATCATTGAAAGAGTGTCTCGATTTAATTGGCAACCGTCGCAGACCTTCTCCCATAACGGGTTTAATAAGTCTTGTGCTTTCGCAAGATGAGGTTGCTTCATTTTGACATGCTCAAAAAATAAAATGGTAGCATCCCGCTTACTAACACGCTGGATTTCTTTTAATGCAAGTAGTGGATTGGGTATTGTACAAAATACTAGTGTAGAGATGACTGTGTCAAATGTATGATCGGCAAATGGTAATGATTCTGCATTTGCCTCATATAAAGTAATAGGAACATGCGCATTTCGTCCTCTTCTCATAGCTCTGCGACTCATCTGTGGATTCGGTTCAATCGCTGTTACATGTTTTGCCTGCTGATAATATGGAAAATTGATACCAGTACCTGAACCGATCTCCAGTACATTCCCTTGTGCATTACGGATTAATTCCGTTCGAACTTTTTTAAATCGAGTTGCTTCTAGAGGCTTCATAGCCATGTCATAGATTTTCGGAAATACACTTTCCATTACAAGAACTCCTTTTGCTACTTTACTATGTTCTATGAGTAGTTGTTACAACTCAATTGTCTACATGTTTTACTTATGTACATTAATAGCAGCAGTGATCTATTTCTCTATTGGTGTAGGTTTTGGACTATAAATGCACGCTACTATTCAACTTCAGTGGAGAGCAACACATGCACCTTTCCATATGCATTAAGAAAGAACAATTCGAAATCCTTACGCATCTCAGACGTATTCTTTTATCGCATCTAGTAAAATCTGTTCTTTGATTTGATAGTGAGTAGCTTGCCATATAGCTCGTTTGTCTTTTACTATCAATAATTGTGGAACTTCGTGTGGCACACCTAAATCTGATTCAATGGCTACCGAAAGCTTTTTACTTACTTGTGTAATGACGATATAAATAGGTAATTCCGTGCGGAGTCCATCCAATTCTTTTTTAGCAGCCAAACTGCTGACAGAAGTCATGCTGGATTTAAACAACAGAAATGGTTGCTCATCCGATTTTTCAAGCAGTTCCCGCCACTCGTCAATTTTTTTTATTCTTTTCAACTTTAATTCTCTCCTTTATATAGAAAACCTTAGATCGTATAGATACTTATATTCTATACAGCGTACTAAATGGATTCCTCTTTTTTGCTTATTTACCTCTATCATAACAGACAGTAAAAACCCTCACTTATATAAGTGAGGGTTTTTATCGTAGCAAGTTATTTATAAATACCCATTGATTCGGGATTTGTCTTCTTCACTAATTTCTTCTTTTAAATCCTCAATACTTTCTGCTCTGCGTTCGTTTTTCTTTTTGATCTTTTCAAACTCTTTGCCCTCTGCAAACTTCATTGCATCTTCTGCCGCTTCCATATTACTAATTGTCTTATTCAATCGTACTTTGTTGTCAGCAGGATCATTCGGTTTTGGATAGTTTTTTGCCATCATATACACTCCTTTTTGAAGTTTTCGTTCTATATGATAGCATTCCCGTATCTAGATGAACTATACGATGTTCATGGCAAACACCTCACTCATCATTCCGCAGGTTTCTTACTTAAGTTGTCGAATGCTTGCTGCAAAGGTACTTTTAATGCGGGTGCTAACGTTTTTGCATACTCTGCGGTAATATGGTTATCATCACGATAGACAATAATATTTCCAATGACAGGATAACAAGTCGTTTCATCACAAAAAGAGTCTGTTAGGTCTGCGAAAAACACATTCGATGGAATACCTTCTGTCACTTCCCATGGAGTTTCCTTTGCAATGGCTTGATCTCTTGGTACTGAACACTCCAACGGATCGTCTGCTTGTTCAAGGCAAACAGGAATAATTTCTTGCATACGAGGATTATCCCGTATCGCAAAGATGGTCGTAACCCCTTCAAGTCTCTTCCATTGATTCACAAATCCTCGAGGTACTTTTGGACGCTTATTCACTGTCGATGTTGTGAAAACCAAGTCAGGTGGATCTTCTAGTAACGTATCAATCAAGTTACTATTCCAAGGAATACAAGCTTTCGTTAAGTTTCCCTTAGGGTCTTCGTCAGTAAATCGACAACCATCATGACTATATAAATCAATTTTAAAATTCATTTCTTCTGCTAATTCTATTAAAGCTGGGAACCAATGACCTGAGTGAGATCCACCTACGAGCGCCAATGTGTAATCAAAGTCCTTCAAAACACCATAAGAACATTTCCTGACTTCTGTGAGGTTAGCGGACTGGCATTCCAAATCATTATAAAATTCCGGAAGATCTGTTTTAATTTCTGAAGGTGACGGGATCAAGTCTACATAAGAAACAGTTTTCATATCAAACTTTTCGGATTGAGCACCAGGGTAATCCTGTTCCTGGACAATATTAGTACTAGCAGTTGCCTTTTCTATATAAGCAGAAATAGAAAATATGGAACTACATGCAAGTACTAACATAGCTGACAATACGACGATTAGTTCCCTATTCTTCTGATTTCGGCCTATTTTTTGAACAGGTTTTTCTAATAACTTGGTAGAAATCATGGACAGCACAAAAGTTGTCACCAATAGTAAAATACCATCTCCGATAGGCACTGTTTCTGTTTCCATATAGGAACGATAGTAAATCAGCAACGGCCAATGCCATAAATACACACCATATGTAAGACTGCCTAGATAGATCAGAGGCTTTGTGGATAAAAATCGATTTACACCATATATTGTAATACTTTCAGAGGCAATTAATATTAGTAATACCCCACCAATAGGAATTAATGCCAAATACCCAGGAAATACAGTGGAGACTGGAAACAAAAATCCAGTGAGGCCAATAATGGCTAGACCTAGCCACCCTAACATAACACTCCATCTTTTAGTAAAAAACAAGTACGGCGATAGTAAAGCAAAAATGCCGCCAATACTAAATTCCCACATCCGCGTGAATGTATTGAAATATGCAAAAGGTTGGTTCACATTTGTTTGATAGACGGAAAAAGCCAGTGAACATATGAACACTATGATCAGCGAACTAAGTAACGTCTTATATACAGGTGTTTTCAAAAATTTTCGTGCGATATAATAAATAGATGCAAGTAAAACAGGCCAGATCAAATAAAATTGACCTTGCACACTTAGTGACCAAAAATGTTGAAATGGACTTGCTAAATTATCTTTTGCTAAATAGTCAACAGAATCTAATGCTAACCGCCAGTTTTCAAAATAAAACGTGGAAGCCATCATATGCGCAATAATTTCTCCCCATTCAAACTGAGGGAGAAGAATCACCGCAAATATTCCCGTAAAAATCAAAACTATTGTAGCTTGGGGTAATAGTCTTCTCGTTAAGTTCAGAAAATATTCGATAAAATTCACTGATCCGGTTCGTTCTATTCGCGAAACAATGGACAATGTCATCAAATAACCTGAAATAACGAAGAACACATCGATTCCACCAGATACCCTACCAAACCATATATGATAAATGGCGATTAATAATGTTGCAACCGTTCGTACCCCTTCTATCTCGGGCCTAAATCTTTTATGTGGTAACTTTAGATCCGACATAACTTCCTCCGTTACATATGCTCTTTTAATTTTAAATGCATTCAATACTATATCATAAAACGATAGAAGCATTCTCTTTTTATCTGTTTATATTATAGGATTTTAATAAGCATTAAAACAAGCATTTTCCTACATCTCCCTTATTAACTAATCTCCATATACGAGAAAAAACAGAAGTCTTCATGAAGAATTCTGTTCTTTCACTATATAGATCATAGGGGATTTTTCCTTTAGTTCAATTTCGTAACAATTCTCAGCTCTTCACTTCTCCATATCATCGATGATCCAAGGAACAGCATGAAGCAGATCTGGGAACACTGCATCTGCTATTGGATCTGTTGCACCAAGGAAAACCGTTTTAGTTCCTGCTCTTTTACCGGCAATAATGTCTGTATCCGTATCGCCTATCATATAAGAAGTGGACAAATCTACATCATAGTTTATTGCAAGATTTTCTATTAGCTTACTATGGGGTTTGCGACAATCACAACCAGACTTTGGCTTATGCGGACAATAAACGACTTCGTCAATTATTGCACCTTCCTTTGCAAGTTCTGCTATCATATGATCATGAATGGATTTCAATTTGGATTCCTTCATGTAACCAAGACCCACACCGCCTTGATTCGTTACAACAAATATATAATCAAACAGTTGATTCAATTGCTTAATTGCCTCCGCAACCCCCGGCAAGAAATATAGTTGATTCGGTTCATTCACAAATTTCACTCGATCTGTCAACACTTCATTGATCACGCCATCTCGATCCAGAAATACAGCTTTTTTCATGTTGGCTTTCCTCCTATAGAAAAGATCTTATCATTGTCATATTATCCTAATTACATTCTTTTAAACGTAGTACCACCCAAGCTTCGCCAATAGATGTAGTCAAGCAAGATTATTGTGGTCTTACGAAATAACAATTAACATAACCTGTATGTTAGATATATAACGAACTCCGAATTATTTTGTGATCTGTAATTAATGATGAGGTGATGCGTGGACATGGTAAACTCACAGAAATTCGATTTTAAAAAGAACCTTCCCTTGATGGCCGTCCTGTTATTGGGTGCGTTCATCACAATTCTGAATCAAACACTACTTGCTACCGCCCTTCCGCCAATTATGTTAGATCTTCGGATTAGCGAAAGTACAGTGCAGTGGTTGCAGTCGATTTTCATGTTGGTCAACGGGATTATGATCCCTATTACAGCTTTTTTCATCGGAAAGTTTACAACCCGACGTCTATTTTTGACAGCGATGAGTATATTTGCTTTAGGTACACTAATCGCAGCGACTTCTCCAAATTTCTCTATATTGTTAATAGGTAGAGTTCTCCAAGGTGCGGGAGCCGGGATTATGATGCCACTCTTGCAAACTATTATGTTTTTACTATTTCCGATTGAGCAACGCGGAAAAGCAATGGGTTACTTTGGACTCGTTATTGCATTCGCCCCTGCTATCGGACCGAGCTTATCTGGTTATCTCGTAGATCAATTCCCTTGGCGCAGCGTATTCTATGTTGTTTTGCCGTTTGCTCTGTTAAATATTGTAGCCGCTTATTTCTTGCTGAAAAATGTAACGAAACTGACCAATCCCAAAATGGATTATTTATCGATCGTTCTCTCTACATTCGGTTTTGGTGGATTGCTCTACGGTTTCAGTATTGCAGGGAATACTGGTTGGCTTCATGCGAACGTTTTGATCTCGTTAATCGTTGGGGCGATTTCACTCGCTTGGTTCATTTTAAGACAATTGAAACTGGAGCAACCCATTCTCGAGTTTAAAGTGTTCAAGTATGGCGTATTCACACTGGCAACTAGCTTAGGTATGATCGTATTTGCTTCCATGATTGCATCGACAGTGATTTTGCCGTTGTTCATGCAGACTATGCTTGGTTTTAATGCTCTCCACTCAGGTCTTATGCTGCTACCAGGGGCAATTGTCATGGGAATCATGAATCCAGTGACCGGTACGATATTCGATAAATATGGAGCCAAATGGTTACTGCTTTCGGGCTTCACCATTTTATCGGTCACGACATTCATGTTTTCCAACTTATCAGTAGATACAACATTCACGTATTTAGCTATATTGAATGCCGTCAGGATGTTAGGGATTGCGATGATTATGATGCCATCCACTACACTAGGTTTAAATCAGCTACCTACGCATTTAATTTCCCACGGTACAGCAATGAATAATACATTTAGACAAGTTTCTGGATCTATTGGAACTGCTGCCCTCGTTACAGTCATGATCACGGCTGATCTAGACAACGGAACCATTGCAGGTCAAATCCAAGGTGTGAATACAGCCTTTCTCGTATCAGGTTGTATATCCATTGTAGGACTTCTATTAGCGCTGCTGATCAAGAATCCACAACTAAAAGATACAGATGCAAAGGTATAAAATGATAACAGGATGTCCAAGAAGTTGAAACACTTCTCTGGACATCTTTTTTAGTGGTTCTATATCTACATAAAAACTTGATATGCACATTTCTTATTTAAAATATAGTATAGTTAACTAGACATAATGTAAAGTTTGGTATACATTAAAACAAGACGAGGTGATGAATTGCGTGATTAAAAATCGAGTCAAAGAATTGCGTGCGCGAATGGATTTAACACAAGGTACACTTGCAGAACAAGTTGGGGTTACACGACAAACGATAGTGGCATTAGAAAAAGGTAGTTATACTCCTTCTCTTTTGCTTGCCATGAATATTGCAGAAGTATTTGAGTTGTCAATTGAAGAAATTTTTTACAAGGAGGATGCTTGAATGAAGAATATATTTATTTCTGTTACTTTACGAATCGTGCTATTCATTGCTTTAGCTATAATGGTTTTTGATTTTCTTCGGGTTGAACAGAAATTCATTCAGATGGATCGAGGATATATTGAAGGATTTACAGTACAGGTTAACACGTGGCCAGGATCTTTGATGATTGCTATACTCATTCTTTTTATTATCGCTAATCTGATTCACTTTTTACGTATGCGTAAAAATAAGAATACGGATATACGTGACTTCATAACGTTCGAATACGATTCTACAGACGAACGAGCAGTGGCGAATACACGAAAAGCCATTAGTTATGCTTTTTCGGGAATATTGATTTTCTCCTTTTTCATGATCGGTTCATTCATGTTTATTCCTAACTACTTTTTGGATCATATTTGGTATCCATTATTCGCAGTAGCTTCTATTCCGATTAGTGGTTTGATTATTTATGCGATTTCATTTACCGTTTTGCAACGTGCTTAATAAATGAATCAAGTAAATATACACCGGCTTTATATATAATGAGTTCATTATAATGAAAACAATAAAGAGAGCATATTCACAAAATCTGCGAATATGCTCTCTTTTATTTGGACAAATCTATTTTCTTATTCAACGAGTATATAATGATTCCGCCAATTGTCATGGATAACAACTCGCCAATTCCAGCTGTCAGCCAAGTAGCCCAGAACGGGAAACCAAGCATAATAGTCAATTGGGCTGCAATGGCACACATGGACAGTGCAAACACAATAGCAGTGATTACCATTTTGACGATATCGTTTTTTATTTTCTTTGTTAGTGCACGACATATTAATAACGCGACTAACGTAGCCATCGAACCAATCGGCACATCCAATATCCAAGTGGGAGACATAAAGTTTGCGAACATGACACCTAGTGTGACACCGATCACATACCTTTTATTATACAAAGCCAGATAGTTGAACATCTCTGACAAACGCAGTTGGACTGCACCAAAACTGATCACTGCAAACACAAACGTCACCGCCACATACAAAGCTGCGACGAGCGCTGTTTTTGTCAGTTCATTCACCGTACTCTTACTCTTAGGTGAATCTTTAACAAAAGACATACTCATTTTATTTTCTCCTTTGTGAAATAGCGTAGTTGCTATTCCAGTAATAACTACGACCAAAGGAAGAAAGAGCCTATCGCTCGATCAAAAGTGCCGTAGTGCAAACAGTATTTGCTTGCTACGGTATTATAACAGAGTTCCTTGTAATACAAAAGCTTTATTTTGCAATCCAACCTCCGTCAATCGGAATAACCGCTCCATGAATATAATCCGCTGCGGAACTGGCTACGTATAATGTCAGGCTTGCAACCTCACTCGGCTGCGCCCATCGACCTGCAGGCGTTTCTTCCGCTACCCACTTCGCCATTTCACCATCGCCTTCAAAATCCGCCTTGTTCATCGGGGTCTGGATCGCGCCTGGTGCAATTGCGTTCGCACGAATCCCCTCGCGGCAGTAATCCATGTCCAGTTGCTTTGTATAACCGACAATGGCATGTTTGGATGCAGTATAAGCTGCACCACCACCGCCTGCCACAAGTCCTGCAATGGATGCCATATTGACAATGACACCTGACTTTCGAGCGATCATATGTGGCAATACTTCATTCGTCATAAAGTATGTACCTTTCACATTCGTATCCATGATTGTATCCCAAAGCGCTTCATCAGTGTCTAGAGTTTTTGCAAAACCATCAAGCACCCCTGCTGTGTTTAGTAAAATATCTATTGTACCAAACACGTTACATGCTTCTTTGACAGCGTGTGCTACTTCGTCCTTTGCACTGACACTTCCAATCGCATAGGCAAACTGTGACGGATACTCCTGTTGCAACTCCCTAAGATCCCCTTCGTTTATATCAAACGCAAAGACATTCGCTCCATTTTCTAAAAACGCCACCGCCTGTGCGTACCCAATACCAGACGCACCACCTGTCACTACGACTGTCTTTTTTTCATATTCTGCAAATTTCATAATAGCCTCCCACATAAAAAAGCTCATGAATTCTCATGAGCTTGGATTCTTCCGATTTACTCTACGATGACCCAGTCTTCAGCTAGTAAGTCGCAAACTGTTGGTGTGAACATAGTATAGCCTTCACCCGTTACATCAATCACGAAATATGGATTTAGCTTTTTACCATCTTGTTCGCTTTCTCCTACTAGCTTCACGTATAATTCCGCTCCACCCCAGTTACTACGGATTACTTTCTCTCCAGCCTTCAAACGTGGTAATATTTCTTCAAATGTCATGTATATCCATCCTTTATTATTGTAATGATTCGCACAAGTTTATCGGGAAAAGTATACTTGATTATGATGCCTTTTACAACTTGAGACTATTCGAACCAGATTATGGAGCAGAATGAATATAACTTTTACACTATGTGTTAAATTAAAGATTTTTTATAAATAACTTGCTATCCAACTTGCCATATTTCACATTCCATGATAAATTGAACAATAGAAAATTTCATTACGGAATCAACATGTATAACCTCGATAATATGGTTCGAGGGTCTCTACCAGGAACCGTCAAATCCTGATTACAAAATCATTTTTGTAATCGGGATTTTTCTATTTCAAAAAATAGTGTAGGGACACTAGTAGGAGGAATTGTTTTGGATTTACGTGTTTTATTATTGGCAGTATCCGCCGTTACGGTAGGACTGGTAGAATTGGTAGTCGGCGGGATTTTGCCCGTCATTGCTGATGATTTGAATGTTTCAATTGCAACGGCTGGACAACTCATTACAGTATTCGCTCTCGTCTACGCGGTAGCAGGACCTGTATTATTGTCACTGACCGCGAAAGTGGAACGCAAGAAATTATATTTGATTACATTGGTCGTATTTTTACTTGGAAACATTCTAACATACTTCAGTCCGACATTCGGCTTGATGATGGCTGCTCGTGTCTTGACAGCTGCAAGTGCAGCACTCGTCATTGTGCTGTCGTTAACGATTACAGCACGAATGGTCGAGCCGCGTGTTAGAGCTAAGTCGCTTGGCTATATATACATGGGAATCAGCTCATCGCTTGTTCTAGGGGTACCCATTGGGATTGTAGTAACGAACGCATTCGGATGGCGTTCAGTGTTTTTAGGAATTGCGATCTTGACAGTAGGTTCTATTGTATTGATTGCAAAGTTTCTCGAAAAAATACCGAACGCGAAAGTGCAACCATTGTCCGTTCAACTTAAAGCTTTAGCTAATAAAAAGATATTTTTCGCTCATTTAGCGACCATGTTTATGCTCGCGGGACACTATACGGTATATGCGTATTTCACCCCCTTCCTAGAGACTACGATGAAGTTAAGCCCTTATTGGATCAGTGTATTCTACTTCCTATTTGGACTTGCAGCAGTAGCAGGCGGAGCATTTGGTGGCGGACTCGCTTCACGTCTTGGCTCGAAGAGAAGCATTTTAATCATATTAGGGGCTTTTGCAATTAGTTTATTTGTACTTCCCTATTCGACATTCTCCATTCCACTTTTCATTATCTTCATGATGATTTGGGGTGGATTAAGCTGGGCTCTAGCACCTGCTCAGCAAGACTATATTATCCAAAGTGATCCTGTAACTTCCGATGTGCACCAGAGTTTCAATAACTCGGCGCTACAAGTCGGGATTGCGCTTGGATCTGGAGTTGGCGGGGTAGTCTTTAGTCAAACAGGCAATGTAACAAATATGCCGGCAGTTGGTGGCGTAATTGTGATAATCGCATTCTTATGTGCAGCGATCTCTTTATCGATGGCTGTAAAGACTCGGCAGACCGCTATGTAATGAGATAGAATGGAGTTAACTCGTCAAAGAGTTGGCTCCATTTTTATTGGATGCCCATTCATTGTCATGAAATGAGGAATCACTATGACCGGCCTACTTCTTGATATTATTATCATGATTGCATTCATTGTGTATGGTATAGCACTTTGGCAAGGTAAAGGTACGTCCTTACTGTCAGGCTATAATACGATGCCAATCGAAAAAAAGATCCACATTAATGAACGTGCGTTATGCAAGTTCATGGCGAAAATCATGTTCGCTTTAAGTTTTTGTGTCGGCTTGTTCGCTGTGAGTGAACTGTTGGAAGAAGATGTATACTTTATTGTAGGATTAACACTTTTCGTAGTAGTACTAGTATTTACCTTAATCTATGTCAATACAGGTAATCGTTTTAAAAAATAAGGTAGGTGTTGAAAGATGGGTTGAATAGCTTGAAAGCGTTAGAAGCCGTATAACGATTTTAAAACATCCACTTATTTGCCGCTTTTGTACGCATGATCAATTTATCCCTTATCGTTCCTTATCAAACGTGGAAGATCCAGGAATTGGCGTGCTATCGATCGGTGATCCAAGTCGTCCATCTGAAGATCGTGTAGACTATATTTGGGCTTTTACACAAACAGTATTATAGTAGTATTTGAAAAACGCTCCGTTAAAGGAAGCGTTTTTTCTTTCATTATGACACTTCTCCAATTTGCTCCATCATATCCAGTACACTTTTTAAGAATTCACCGATTTCCCCCATATGCTCTTCAGTTAGTTTTGGTTTGAAATGAATGTTGATCCTGTTCATGAACCCCGGTTCTGTTTGTTCATGACGGAAGCTAAGTGTTTGTGTGAAACTAATATCGTTCTCCCATACGGTACGAAGGATACTCGCAATTTCTTCACATTCTTTATCTACATCTCGAATAAACGTGCGGACGAGTAATGTAAGCGTACAGCCCGGATCCATGTCTTGGATTTCAAGTATTTCATCCGCCAGTTCCTTAAGGGACGAATGTAATTTAAGATCGACAATGACAGACGGAAAGCCGACTCTGGTAAAACGAATGGTGAATTCTCTTGCCATCACGGCTAAATCTAGTTGATCTTTGCGATGTAAAATATGAACTGTTTGTTCCAGATTATCCAAATCATATATATGGTTTTCAAATGCGACTTTTAAGTTTTCGAATACAGTTGGATCAGACATAGCGTGGCCTCCTTATCAATTGGATGTATAATTTAGTACGATTCAGCCACCTTATACTTAAACAGTGAAAGGAAGTTATGTATATGACAAAAGATACGTCGATTGCACAATTAAGTACCGAAGATTTACATGCACTGAATCGCTTAGAAGATAAATTAGGTGTAACGCTCGTTGCGTATGAAAATGTTAATTCACCTAAAACGAAATAATGGTGAAGTGGTACTTTCTATTACAGAAAGTACCACTTCTTTAAATAAGATGTACATTAAACACAAACCGTAGCTAATATTTTCTGGATATCATAAATAGCTTTATCTTTTCTAAACTGTTTTTCAATATGTGGAGTCAGTGAGCTTGATATCCAAATTTTCAATTCCGCATCCATATCAAATGTACCTGCAGTTTCTACACTATAATGAGAGATACTTTTGAATGGGACGGAATGGTATTCCACTTTCTTTCCTGTGATACCTTGCTTGTCTACGAGTATTAATCGTGTTTTCGTGAATACGATTAAATCTCGCACTAGCTTAAACGCGGCTTCCACTTCTTCGCCTTCTGCCAAGATCAAGTCTAGTTCTTTCCTCACTTCATCGTTGTTTACGACGGAAGCATTTCCTAAAAGCCCATCAAATAATCCCATTCAATTATTCCCCTTTTCGATATAATTTTCCTCACATCACAATACACGTAGAAAACCCTTCATACTTTGTACTAGTAATGGTATTCTAGTTCATGCGAATGTATACAGTCTGAATAGTTTACCATGTTGCTGTAAAATTGGATAGAAAAAGTAAAACGCTGGCCATGTTATGTCAACTGATGACTTTACATGGACAGCTTATAATAGATATATAAATTTTGATCAAGCAGGCTTCTTCCGCAACATGCCGGCAATTAAGCCTGTAATAACAGAACCAATAATTATTGCGAGTGCATACAGTAGAATTTTACTGATTCCACCTTCAACGAGTCCCATGACGAAGATTCCTCCGTGTGGTGCGCGTAAGGCGATATCAAATGCCATCGTAAGTGCACCTGCTGTCGCTGCCCCTATTACGGAAGCCGGAATGACACGCAATGGATCAGCTGCTGCAAATGGAATAACACCTTCCGTTATGAAGCAGGCACCGAGCACATACGCCGTTTTCCCTGCTTCACGCTCTGTCTTTGTATAACGATTTTTAAATAACGTTGTCGCGATCGCCATACCAAGCGGTGGTACCATCCCACCTGCCATTACTGCTGCGATAAATTGGAAATTCTGTGCATCTAGCATGGCAATACCGAATGTGTATGCCGCTTTATTGACCGGTCCACCCATATCCACAGCCATCATTCCACCTATAACTAAACCAACTAAAATTTGATTCGTACCGCCCATCCCTTCAAGGAAAGCGGAAAATCCAGTGTATAGCTTGGCCAATTGTGGATTGATAAGCAACATAATTATTCCTGTCGCTGCAATACTGAAAACCGGATAAAACAGCACGGGTTTTAAGCCTTCTAATGAATTAGGTAAACGAGCAAATAATTTCTTAACAAGTAAAGTGATATACCCTGCTAAAAACCCTGCAATAAGACCGCCTAAAAATCCTGAACCGCCACCCACTTCATCTACACCTGAAACCGTGATGGCGATCAGCCCCCCTATCATACCGGGAGCAAAACCAGGTCGATCAGCTATGCTTGAAGCTATGAAGCCAGCCAACACAGGAACCATGAGGAAGAATGCTTTTCCGCCACCTATAGTGTTAAGCATAGCTGCAAAGGCATTATATTCAGGACTGTCTGGATTAGACGATTCGATTCCCCAGAAGAAAGAGAGCGCTATCAAAATCCCACCACCGACAACGAATGGAAGCATATTTGATACACCGTTCATCAAATGCTTATAAAAACCACTCTTCTTGTCACTCGATGAAGTATCTTCCTGACCTTTTTCCAACTCATAAATCGGTGCATCTTTTTTAATCGCTCTATCCAGTAATGCATCCGTTTCATAGATAGCATCTCCGACTTTCGTCTGGATCACATGTTTCCCAGCGAATCGAGCCATTTCCACTTTCGTATCAGCTGCCACAATAATGGCGTCCGCTTCTGCAATTTCTGCATCTGTTAATCTATTTTTCACACCAGATGAACCGTTCGTTTCTACTTTTAATGAAAGGCCACGTTCTTTTGCTCTCTCATTTAATTTTTCAGCAGCCATATACGTATGCGCAATTCCAGTCGGACAAGCCGTAACCGCTAGCAAACGTACGGTAGATTTCTCTTCTTTCGGTGCTTGTACTTCTTCTGTTACTTCATCATCCAATTCCGACTCTTTATCATTGACTGCTTGCAATACGTCCGTTGCTGATTGTGCTGACAAGATTTTTTCACGAAATGAAGTATCCATCAAAAATGTCGCCAGTCTAGACAGTGCATCTAAATGGTCGTCGTTAGCCCCTTCGCTTGCTGCAATCATGAAAAACAAATGTGCCGGTTGGCTGTCAAGCGAGTCGAAGTCTATACCTTCAGTAGAACGCCCAAACGCGATAGCAGGTGTCTGAACAGCAGCTGACTTCGCGTGTGGAATAGCGATTCCTTCACCAATACCCGTCGTACTTTGACTTTCCCGATTCAGAATATCATTGGTGAATTGTTCTTTGTCACGTAATTTCCCTGCATCATGTAACTGCTGAACCAGTTCAGATAAGACCGCATCCTTCGATCTAGACTGCAAATGAAGATTGATTGTATCCTCTGTCAATAATTGTGTGATTTTCATAGAATAGCACCTCTTCCTATAGTTTCGTAATGATCACTTGACTCAATAATGACTCAACATCTTCCTTTTTACATAAATCGGACTGGAAAGCGGTGGCACTTCCGCTAGCAACTCCATATCTGAAAGCATTTCCTGCATGTCCATCTGTAGAGTAGGATGCGATAAAACCTGATACTAGTGAATCCCCCGCACCTACTGAATTGACGAGCTTTCCCTTCGGCGCAGTAGCTGCCAATGTTTCTGTAGCTGATACATAGAGTGCCCCTTCCTTACCCATCGATATCACTACATGTTGAATACCTTCACCTACTAATTTTTTGGCATAACCAACTGCCTCTTGTTTACTATGAATGGTCTTACCAACCAATTCTCCAAGTTCCTGTTCATTCGGCTTGATCAAGAATGGCTTAGTTATTTCCATAATCTGTTTCAATGCAGGTCCTGACGTATCCACTACGAGCCTCACTTTATTTTTTTCACAAAGTGTAGCAAGCTCGGATACGAACGACGAAGGTAAAGAGGCTGGAATTCTACCTGCGATCACTAACCAGTCGTCTTCTGTTAGTCGACTGATTCGTTCAAGAAGCCCCTGAAAATTCTTTTCATTTAAAATTGGACCAGGCCCATTTAATTCCGTTTCTTCAGTCGATTTAATTTTCACATTGATTCGAGTAATATCTGCCGTGCGAATAAAATCGGTTTTTATTCCTTCTTTTTGCAAAAAGTCCTCAATATAGTCTCCTGTGAAACCACCAATGAAACCGCATGCCACTGTTTCTGCACCTAGTCTGTGAACTACCCGTGATACGTTAATACCTTTTCCGCCTGGATAATAATACACTTCATTTGTACGATTCAGTTCTCCACGCTCAAAATTGGATAAATACGCGGTATAGTCTACTGTCGGCATGAATGTACATGTGAAGATCATTTCTGCACCACCTTTACTAACGTTTTTTCTTCCAGTTCATGTAGAATGTCGTCTGGCAATTCATCAATCAGCAAGACTGCCTCTTCTATAGATAAAAATTTAATAAAACTACTTTTTTTCACTTTGGAATGATCCGCCACTATATAAGTAGTTCTGGATTGCTCTGCTGCCAAACTTTTGACAGTTGCCTCATCAGGGTCTGGAGTCGTATACCCATGAACAGGATCCACTCCATTCGTACCTAAAAAACATTTATTGAAATGATATTGTTTCAATGAGTTTCTAGCTTGTTGTCCTACAAGTGCACCTGTTGTAGCTTTGACATAACCTCCTATTAAATAAGAGGAAATGCCTTGCTCAGTTAATGATTCAACATGAGTCAGCCCATTTGTTACAACCGTTATATTACGGTCTTTTAGAAAAGGTATCATTTGAAACGTAGTAGTACCCGCATCTAGATAGATGAAATCCCCTTCTTTGACTATACTTGCTGCCAAGGAAGCAACTTTTACCTTTTCTGAAAAATATTTTTCCGACTTGGCTGAAATGCTTAGTTCTTGCATGTCTCGATCTGGCAACGTGGCTCCGCCGTGAATACGTTGAAGTTTATTGAGCGTTTCAAGTTCAGTTAAATCTCGTCGGATGGTAGATTCAGATGCATCGGTTGCTTCTATTAATTCTGTAATCTTCACTGTTTTATGAGTAGCTAATTTATTCAAAATCAATTCAAATCGTTCATTTGTCAGCATGTGCCCCCCACCTTTTCTATCAATAACACCATATTACTTGAATTATTCAATAAAATCTATCATAATCATTCATAAGCAGTCAAAAACATTCAAAGCAAACTACAGGAGGTTTTCGTAATGATAAAAAAACAATTCGTATTTAGCAATGGTGAAGGTCTTCACGCACGTCCAGCTTCCCAATTGGTCGCTGCCGCCACTCCTTTCAAATCAGAACTTTCACTTGAGTATAAAGAAAAGAAAGTAAACCTAAAATCTATTCTTGGTGTGATGTCACTTGGTGTCGCTGCAGGATCTACAATCACGGTGATTGCGGATGGTGAGGATGAAGGAGAAGCGATGAATAAGCTGGAGGAATTATTACGATCTGAAGGCGCAGAAGACTAATGGAAAAGATCCTTCAGGGCATACCAGCCTCCAATGGTATTTCTATCGCCAAAGCCTTTCGTCTAGAAAATGCTGAGTTGACTGTACTGAAGGAATCCATTTCAGACGTGTCAGCAGAGATAGATCGTCTGCAAAGCGCACTCTCTCATTCCCGATCAGAATTGACGACTATTCAGAGACAGACACAGGAAAAGTTCAGTGAACAGGAAGCAGCTATTTTCAGTGCACATTTACTTGTTCTCGACGATCCAGATTTAAGCGCCGCTATTACAGATACCATTCAGACGCAACACGTAAACGCCGAGTATGCAGTACAAGAGGCAGCAAACTTATACGTTTCAATGTTCGAAGCGATGGATGATCCATATATGAGAGAACGCGCTGCTGATATTCGGGATGTGACGAAACGAATCCTTTCCCATTTGCTCGGAGTCAGCATTCAATCACCCAAAGCTATTACGCAAGAGGTCGTCATCATTGCGGAAGACTTGACGCCTTCTCACACTGTTCAACTGAATCCTGAACTAATTAAAGGTTTCGTGACAGATATTGGGGGTCCTACTTCTCACTCTGCTATTTTAGCGAGAACACTAGAAATTCCAGCTGTTGTTGGAAGTAAAACTGCAATGGCTACGATTCAAAACGGCGAAATCATTATTGTAGACGGGGAAGCTGGGAGAGTTATTGTGAACCCTGACGCAGAAACATTAGTCGCTTATCAAGAAAAACAGCATGCATTTGCTAAACAAAAGGCAGAATGGCAATTACTTGCGAATGAGCCCGCCATTACGCTTGATGGTCATTGCGTTGAATTAGCAGGAAATATTGGGACACCTGACGATGTTGAAAGTGTCTTAAAAAATGGTGGAGAAGCGATTGGTTTATTCCGCACGGAGTTTCTTTACATGGGAAAAGAACAATTCCCAACCGAAGATGGACAGTTCGAAGCCTATAAAAGCGTGCTAGAACAAATGAATGGAAAAGCTACCATTGTCCGGACTCTAGACATTGGTGGTGACAAAGAATTACCTTACTTACAGCTTCCGCATGAAGCCAATCCATTCTTAGGGCTACGTGCTATCCGTCTATGTCTCGATCACGAAGAGATGTTCAGAACACAGTTACGCGCTTTATTGCGTGCCAGTATATATGGAAACTTGCGGATCATGTTTCCGATGATCACAACGATTGATGAATTCAGGCAAGCAAAAGAAATATTCTTAGATGTAAAGCAACAACTCATCAGTGAAAAAATTGACGTGAACGAGACGATTCAACTCGGAATTATGGTTGAAACGCCAGCTGTAGCTATATTGGCTGACATATTTGCAAAGGAAGTAGATTTCTTCTCAATTGGTTCAAATGATTTAATTCAATATACGATGGCTGCTGATCGGATGAATGAACACGTTTCGTACCTCTACCAGCCATATAATCCATCTATTTTACGCTTTATAAAAATGATTATCGATGCAGCTCATAAAGAAGGTAAGATGGTAGGAATGTGTGGAGAAATGGCTCGTGACGAAACGGCAATTCCTATACTACTCGGGATGGGATTGAATGAGTTTTCCATGAGTGCATCCTCGATACTTCGTGCACGTTCACAAATCCAGAAACTATCTAAGGCCACCTTAGAAAATCAGATAGATCATATTCTTTCCCTATCTACCGCGGATGAAGTATTGCACTTCATCAAGAGTTTGGATAGCTAATACTACGTAATGGACCACTCTCTGAATCTAGATGATTCAAAGAGTGGTTTTTAATTTCTCCAACATTTTTCCTCCACACAAATCTCATACGAACTTGCCTCTCTTTTTGTACGCTTAGCCTAATAATTGAAAAGAAAGTGTGTGGATGGTTAGTCGAAATACATCCACTTTATAATTTAATCAGTCAATCTTTAGACAATACAACTTCATTAGGTTGTTACATCATCTCCCAAGCATCAGATATTCATATACTACAAAGAGCGGTGGGAGGTGAATGCTTTGAAAAAAGAAAATAATTGTAAATGTAGAAATCACAAGTACTTTCAGAAGTGCCACACAAAAAAATGTGGTGCCAAATACTGTATCCGTTGTAGAAAAGACTTATGTAATCCGTGCTTCATGGTCCGTTTAGGCGGTTTGCAAGACGGTCTTAACTTCCGTTTGCGCCAAATGGTTTGTTGTGAGGTGGAATTCCAAATGGAAGAAGAAATTGTAAAGGGTACTATTACTTTTGTCGGCTCTAACTTTGTCGAGATATTCGTGAACGGGAAACCAGGCGAATTGCCCGCAGACTGTGGTTGTACTGCTGATAAAAAAGAAAAGAAACGAAAGAAAGAAGATCATCCAATCGGTAATACTTTGATTTTACCAATCGACAGGATTTCACAAATCAAGACCCTAGGATGTTGCCATTCCAAAAACCCATGCAGGTAGTATAGTAATAAAAAATCAGTCCCCAATTATAGGGACTGATTTTTTATTTATCTACCACGATGTAGCCAATATTTCCAATGGCTATGATACTTTTTTCATTATTCAACTTCAGTACAATGGACTCTTTATTCACATCCACTAGTACCCCTTCAATTAGTGACCGTCCCACTCGAACTTTTATAGTTTGCTCTTCAAACAACAGCAGATAGACCGCTAACGGAATTTTGAAGAATAGCTGTATAAGCTCTGGAGAAGAGCCGACGACTTTTCCAAACTGAAATGTTAGCTTCCTACGTAAACGTGGACCGATATTCAGTAAATTGGCCTCCGGCACTAGTTCAGCATAGCAGCCCGAGGATTTAACCGATTCAATCTGTTCATATGGCACGATGATTTTATAATCGTCTCGACTTAACAGGACGAAATCAAATGCCGCCATCACCACTACCCAGAAAGCGTTTCATCTAAAGGATTTATTATCTCTACTTCCAGACCAATCAAACCGTCAAATGCCCGTTGATACGTTTCTTGAACGGATCGGTTATCGTCAAGTGCCAGATCCAGTAATAATCTATTGGCTTCTGCGATTTTCTTGTCTACTTCCTCACGCTTTTCAGGAGGAAGACAGCTTTCTGGAGATGGCAATTCCGGATTCTCTGCCCGGCTAGGACAGCATTTTTTCGGGATGAAAAAATCCTGTTTTTCGATTTGCTTTTCCATTTGCTTTTTCATTTGTTTTTTCTTTATTCTCTTTTTACCCATTTTCACACCCCCGTTCCTTCACAAACTATTGATCTAGTTTTGGGAGATGCTTTTTAAGCTCTTCGAACACCCGCATGATCCCCCACATCCCTTGCTCGATATCCCAGCGAATGTTTCCTGATCGATACATGAAATCGCCCGAGAATCCGTTATAAGCTCCTGCACCGCCAAGCAGTTGCAGGTTTCTTTTAGCACCCGCAACGTTAAATCCGACATATGATTCTGTTCGTGAATAAGTGTCTTTTGAATCAAATCTCCAACGGTGGCCATGAAGGTGGAATGTATGAGATCTTCGTCTCTCAGCCGGTGTCACTAAGCGAATAGTGACCGGATCCCCTACATAGCTTTCGAATACAGGAGTCGAAGGATCCCCAAAAACGTCTGAGCTAAATACATCATGAATTTTTGCGTGCTCTCGATAACGATTAATTAGACGTTCACTTCGATAGTTAAAGCCGCGCGATCCCTGATCATACGTATCAAGCAAATCTTCGTCTACCTCAGGTGGAGCCAGCAATATACCATCCACAGGATCAAAAATGACTTGGTTATTTTTATCAAGCAACCTTACACCGTCATGCATCACAATTACGAACTCCCTAGTATCTGGTAAGTATGGATTCCGCAAAATAACACTTGCTCCGGTCGACGCGGGCTGTAGTGTATACGGATCCAAATATTCCGTCCCTCTAGGCTCAGCAATGAAAGCTCCGAACGCGCCTTGCGAACGGTGGTTGCGAATATCCGCCATATCCCACATGCCGCACACACCGACCGCAGAATCGACATACCAGCGATACGTCCTAGACTCACCTGGACCAACTGTTTGATCGCCATTGAATCCAACTGTCTCTCCTGCAGATGTCTTAACGTCATAATCAAGTAATTGAGCATGAAGTGAGATACGTAAAGATGGTGGATAAAATGCTTGCTCCTTCACAATCGGATACGGATAGATTCCGTCCTTGAATGGAAACAGCTCTGGTTTCAGATAGCTAGTTAACGTAACATCGACAGTATCCCCCACGTTGCCACGTAGGATGAGCGGTACTGGCTCTTTCTTGCCGTTTTGTATAGCCTCCATATCCTCACGCAACGCAAAGATGATGGCATCCGGATCATGATCACCGAACGAGTTATACTTGATCGAGGTTTGAAAGGCTACAACATCGTATTTTCGCAGAGGTCCCTCCACAATCTCTATAGTTGGATCTGCTGCTGATGGCGGTTTGGTACCTGTACATTCTGGCAAAGGTTTTGAACGCTCTTTCGGTTCGGGTCGATCTGGCAGTTTGATTAATTCAGGAACTTTTTCATCGTATGCCCTAATCAGACCCCAGAGTCCATTCCATAAATCCTCTTCCGTTTCAAAAGTCCATAAATAATCACCTGACCGCGGTACATTCATCTCCATCGTAAATGATTCGGATATTCCTATATGCTGCTGGTTTTCCAACCTGGAATTTAGATCTCCGCGCTCATTCGGCCAACGTAGACCATGCACATTAAAACTATGGGATTCTTCCTGTGCCCCTTGTAGCAGCCGGATTCTGATGGAATCTCCCTCATAGGCTTTAAAGATCGGTGTAATAGGATCGCCTTTTACATAAGAACTGAAACTATAGGCGGGATCGCAGTCCTTACCTAAACGGAATTGCAACGGTTCATTTTTATAGTTCACTCCAAACAGTCCTGGATCATCTGGTGAGCCCGGGAATGGCGGAGGTGCTAATGGTTTACCATCTTTGTTGAATAAATGTGTGAAGTCCTGTGCAAATATCGCAAAATCTCTATAATCGGGAATTAGTGGATTGGTAACAGTAATTTCCGTCCCCTGATCCACTTCTTCTCCAGTCGTGGAATCGAAATATTCAGAAAAGCGCGGATGGACGACACCGGAACCGAAGACACCGTGTTGTTGATGGGTTCCCGGGAATAAATGATCATGGAAGAACCATGCTTTAAGCTCAACATCTGCATAATAAGAGTATCGAATCGTTTCACCGGATAGAACGGATGAATCATAGTTCCATCCGACATTCCCACCGTCATTTACGAGTACATCGAACTTCACAAAGTGGATGTGCATACCCGTCTCGTAAGTTCGCGTAACTAGCTGGAATGCGTCACCATCCAGGATATGCGGCAAACGATTTGTGAAATTGATTTCATAGCGCGTATTACTGGATGCATGGATGACGAGCGGTTCGGGCGCTTTCTTTCCTGAACAAATATCGTCCAAATCTTCATCAAGTACAAATATCCGTCCAGTCGGATCATGCCAACCTTCTCGGTTATAAATAAGTGGAATCTCAATTAAGGAGATATTGAACTCCTTTACAGGTACACCTTCAGGACACGGGTCGGTAAAAACTGCACCCGGCCTAGGATTTGCGATTGCAGCATTTCTCTCAAGTTCAGTCAACCCCCTACCTCCAACAATACCCATCGGTGGACGAGGTGCTTTCATACCGACTTTTCCAGGAATGAAATTTGGGAATCCAGGTTTCTGTTTAGTTGGTTTTGGCGGCGCCGGTCTATCCGGTAATGGCTTAAGTGCCTTGATCGGAACACCATTCGGATAGCACTGGTTGCCGTCTTGAAGTGAATTGAAGACACGATTCATCCCCCACATCCCTGCTACGAAATGCGGATAGAGATGACAGTGGATGACAGCATCACCGAAAGAGCCATGCAAGCTGCCAAGACCGTATAGTGGCTGAATCGTGTAATGACTTTGCGGACTAATGGCCTGAGCATCAAAAATTTCAGAAGCCAAATCACTCGGATCACTGAACCATTGGTGGACGTGATAGTGGAATACATGCGTTTCTTTCACGCCGCCATGAAATAGTCGGATTTTTGCAGGGTCCCCGACATACCCCCGCAGAATCGGAGTCGATGGGTCTCCGAATACCCATGAATCATGGTGTACTTCTTCTCCCTCACAGTTTGGACAGACGACGCCTTCTGCGACTAATTGTTCTCGTCTGTTTTCTGGCTCATAGCGGTAATTAGCGCCATGGAATGACTCTACTTCTTGATTGGTGAAATGATTGATTGGCGTATTACCAGTTAAATCATCTACTTCCATTTCATCTGTAAACATCCATACATACTCACGAAACGAAGGCAATAAAGGATGATGGACATCCGCATATTGTCCGCTGTTTATTGGCTTGCCTGTTTCAGGATCGGTCCACCAAGAGAAACGACTTTGTACACATAATCCTCCGACAAGACCGTTGGAGTTAGAACCGTTTTGGTCACTCGAGACATTTCCTAGATCAGAGAAGTAATAATTTCCTTCTTTCATTAAATGCAGCTTATATAAGATTTTTTCACATGGCGCTACAGTCGTTTCCTTATTGAATCCAACATTCGCTCCATCCGATTGGCATACATCGTATTCTGCTTCCTGAAAATGCATACCTGCATGGAATGGGAGTTTATTTTCAAACAGTATTTCCACGACATCTCCTTTATTGGCCCGGATAAAGAGCGGTTGAACGAGATCAACAGGCATAAGGATTTTTCTTTACGAGTTGCTTCACTTTTTCTTCGTTTTCCTTCAATACATACATCATGCCATTCGGATTGTGATCCCCATATGTGTTCAGGACAATCCGTATAGGAATGGCTACTACGTGGTAGCGTCTTTTCACTCACTTCACCTCATCTTCTACTCTTTTAATTCCGGGATTGGAACTCCATTTTCTGTTTCGATATAGAACACTTCAATGGTGTCTATATGAACAAACCATGTTTTCCCTTCCAATGCCGGGATAGATGTTGTCTGAACATTTATTTCCACAATATCATCCACTACACTAATAATTTCCCCTATGAACATAAACGGAAAGGCTTCCGTCAGGATCAATACCCTTTTACCTATGTTCTGGCTAAAGTGGACAATGATTCCTTCTTCCCGAACAATATTGATTGGCTGACATTCATTTTGCTGCGTCATGCATTCAACTCCTTTTTAAGTTAACGGAAAGACCAGATCGCAAGGTACTTCTGTCGTAAATGACACGATTTTCTCCAAAGGTATACTCAGTGGTGTCGGGAACTTATAAAAAGGAGCATTTCCCATTTTGACTGTGACAGGCGTTAAGGTTAGATGCCCTACACCCACTTCAGAAACTGTACCGCAAAAAATTGGACGGAATACTTGGCCTAGTATATTAAGCTGCACTGCCTTTGTAATGATAAGAACTTCCTGATCTATCAATCCTGAGAAATCATGAGATTGAATCTTTTTTTTATTTTTCATTCTTTCTGCCTCCTCTTACTTTTCCACCAAATGATTGGAGCAACGTTCTCATCTCCCTTTTCCAAAAGGAAACTAGTGAGAGAGTAGATACAATGCGAATTTCCACTAAAGGAATCTTGCGTACTGCGCCGAAGCTCGTAAGCAGTAACTCGCTCTTTGTCGTATTCATGATCTTTCCGCTTACGGTTTCATTACTCAAAACGGCTTCCACTCTCATACCTTTCCAAGAAAGAAAGTTCGTCCGAAAAGATTCTTCAAAAAACTGTTGGACGAGTGCTTCTCTTTTGTTAACCGTCTCACCAAATCGAAGTGTAAGATTTTTTTGCAACTGATTATCATACAGGTGATGCTGATGCGTATTGGAATAGGAAGGAAAACCAAATGGGATATTTGCTGTTTCAATATACGTGTAGGGAATCCATATTCGTTTCTGTAGATTCGTCAGCATGACAAAATCTCTACCAATCGCTGCGACTTTTCCCTCTGTTTCCAGACAACTGTCCACCTCGCCAAATGATGAAATGACGACTTGCTGGTTTCGTTTGCTTTTGAAGAATTTTTTGAGTGTCAATGATTTCCTGAGAGGCTCATGAATCTTTGCTATCTTAAATAAATTTTTCTGACCAATATAATCTGTTAAGACTCTCGTTTGTTCATCAGGCTCATTACTTGTCGGCGAGGAAAAAGCGGGATTTCTACTAGCTTCCTTTATGAAGATCACCTCCTTACTATCATTCGAAAAGTAACGCTAGAACTATTTGATAAGTTGTTGTAAATGATTAGCGATTTCTTCAATTGCTACGTTATTTTTCCCTGTTGCCATATTATGATGAGCTCTTACCAAATCCTGATCATCGACAATATACATAGACGTCGAGTGGGTAACGAATCCATCTTCATTCCTGTCGTAATAGAAATTTAGGTATTTTGAAAACTCTTTAGTCGTTTCTTCTGTACCTCTAAAGAACAACCAGTTAGGGTCTTCGATAGTAAATAGTTCTTTATAACGTACTATTTTCTCTTTCGTATCATATTCAGGATCTACCGTGATAGCTATGATGAAGTACTCATCTTGAGAGATTCCCCTACCTTCCATTACCTTCTGCAAGGCTGTCAGATCCCACATAGTAGTCGGACAAACATCGGGACACTTGGTGTAGAAAAATGTGATAAGCTTCGGTTTGCCCTGGAAGTTTGTCTCGTTCCCGCCCACTTCGGTAAACGGCCATTCCGTTACTTCCCCAATTTTCGGTAGTTCCACTGCCTTTGACCACACGGCGTATATAATCCCGAAAAAGATTGGCAACATCAATATGATGATGAACTTTTTCACTACTGTTCTCCTCTCCTGCCCAAATGATCTTCACCCTCTCATAGAACGGCGGATGAAGAAACAAACCAACGAATGAGAAAAGGCTATAAATATAGTGATGGTGAAAAGATTACTCGCAATCATTGAATTAGAATCAAGGGGTATATTGCAAAGTGCAGGATTTTTCAGCACTGCACCTAGCATCATACCCATTACGCCTCCTATCGCGCCGTTATATAGACCATTTAATGAAGCTGGTGCTTTAATAAGCGAGCCGAATTGCCAACCGATAAACACTCCTAGAAATACGGGCAATAAATAAGTAGCGATTTGATCTTCCGGTAACAATAATTCGAAGTACAATGCTGTTGCGAAGGAAGAAATGGACGCAATTGCCATACAAATCGTTTTTGTGAATCGGTCTTCAAACAACAGTCTTTTCTTCCTCACTACTCGATAGTTGATTAGTATTTCACCAACACACCACATCAACAGCAAAATTATAAGTAGCATAGCCCCCTTCACGCCCTTTTAATAGAAATGAACAATACACCTAAACTACCGATGAAGAAAGCATGTAGAAACCAGACAAATAGCATTTGCATCTCCAAAACCGTGCCAATCATTGGTGCCATCAGCCCGACAATCAGACCATTTGTCAATCCAGTCACAAACGTCTGATAATCAATCAACAAGCCAAACCAAGCTCCAACTGCTCCTCCGATAATTGCCGAGAGTAATGTAATATACGTAAAGTGAAACGGCATATGCGTGATAAGCATGATTCCAAATAACAATGCGGCCATACCGCCCATAACCATGCTCATATTCATACCTAAATGAAAACCAATCAATTTCCTCATTTTTCGGATGTACATATAAAAGCCAATGATCAAACAGATGTCTGCATACAATAAAAACAGCAAGATCGACTGTTCCATAGGTCACCTCGAAATAGCATATGGAAGAATTGAGACAAATGTAACTTGTCTGTAAAATATTAGGGGGGAATTGGGCTGCATCCTTTTAATTCCACTATTTAGTAAACAATAAGCGAAGATTTCACTGCCGCTTACTCATCACACAAATATCATGCGAACTCGCTTCACGTTTGGTACACTTAGAGATGTAGTAATTTTAATAAGGGAAGTGTTTTTATGGTTGGACGTAACGATCCATGTCCATGTGGCAGTGGCAAGAAATATAAAAAGTGCTGTGAACGAAAAGAAGCTGTGACAGTTGAGGATTTGTTGACAGATGAAATGGAGCACTTATTGCAAACGTTTTATGATATTCATCCCCAGCGACCAGATATACCTGCGTTCGTGGAATTTGCAAATACATGGAAATCTTCATTGAATAGCTATTTACCACAAGAAATGATTGAAACGATTGCTCTTGATGAATTCTTCTTCCATCAACGGAGAGATATTTGGGACGACTATGTGGCAAAGCAGAAGAAAAAACATATTCGCCCATCCATTCTAGAATTGCTTGATAGATGGTCAGAGCCGCGGGTATTTGTCGGTGAAGTAACTGCTGTCGGAGATACATATTTAACAGCTACAAGTATTCTTGGTGATGAAACGATTAACTTGTGGAAAGAAAGCGATAAACCTGTTCCCGTTGGCGTACACTTCTATTGCTTCATACTTTCCGATGGGACGTCTGAAGGTAATTATCTAGCAGTCTCAAGTTTGATTTTCTTCCCGATTGATCATTCGGAAGCAATCAAACAGTTTGCTAAAACACTTGCAGATACAGAGAATCCTTCACTAAAAGACTCCATCATGAAATTCTGGATTGCACTTGGTGAAAGTGGCTATACCGGAGATGAGTTTACCGAATTTGAAGCAGGCGTTATAGAGTCGGCTGGCGAATTTTTAAAGCAACATGACCGAGAATCTAACGCTTTGCTTGAAGTACTTGAAGACTTCTTAGTAGATGAGCAGCCGAAAGCGCGTAAGAAACTAGCGATCGCGGCGGGTGCAATCCGTTATGGACAAGACAATAATTATTACGAACCACTTGACATGACATTAAAAGAGATCGCTGAAGCATTCGATGTTTCCACGTCTTCGATGAGTAAATATGCGAAGGATTTAGCAGAATATGCTAGCGTCAAAAATTAATTGATATGAGGAGTAACGAACATGGTAATATCACATTCCCGCTTAACAGATGCATGGGAAGCGTATCAAGATGTAGATTTGCACGGTAAACAAGTTCTATCAAGCATAGAATTCACGACGACCTATTTATGCAATATGCGTTGTGAACATTGCGCGGTTGGATACATGCTACAACCGAAAGATCCACAAGCATTACCAATCGAGCTGTTGTTGCAGAGGTTGGATGAGATCCCCCACTTGCGGACAATTAGCTTGACTGGTGGAGAACCGATGTTCTCGAAGAAGTCCGTAGAGCAGTATGTCGTACCATTATTGCAGTATGCACATGCGCGCGGGATCCAGACGCAGATGAATTCAAACCTAACTATGCCAATCGAACGTTATGAATTAATCGCACCGTATTTGAATGTACTGCATATTTCACATAACTGGGGTACAGTGGATGATTTCATCGATGGTGGATTCGCTCGGATGGAACGCAAGCCGCCACGTGAACGTCGTGCAGCACAATTCGGACGAATGATTGAAAACAGTCGCGCGTTGTCTGAAATGGGTGTTATGGTGTCAGCGGAAACGATGCTGAACCGCCGAACATTGCCTCATTTACAGACGATCCACGAACAAATCGTCCATGAAATGAAATGCGGACGCCATGAAATACATCCTATGTATCCTAGCGATTTCGCTTCTTCATTGGATGTGCTAACTTTAGATGAAACACGCACAGCAATGTTCGATTTGCTATCATACCGTGATCCACAAACTTGGATGCTGTTTGGAACATTGCCATTTTATAATTGCAGTAACGACGCGAGAGACCAAGAATTATTTGCGAAACTTGCAGCAAGTGAAAATGTCACTGTACGAAATGATCCAGATGGACGTTCCCGGTTAAATGTCAATATGTTTACCGGTGATGTGATCGTGACAGATTTCGGAGATGTTCCCCCACTCGGTAATATTCAAACCGATCATTTGACTGATCTATACGATAAATGGCAACTACATCCGCTAGCGAAAAGCGTAAGCTGTCACTGCCCTGCGGTTCGTTGTCTTGGACCCAATTTACTCGTGAAAGATGCCTATTATCCAGATGTAGATTTTTTGAAGCGAGAGCAAAGATAAGGAAGACGAAAAAACCACGTATGACTCATAGTTGAGTCCATACGTGGTTTTTATTTTCCGAAGCCTTGGAAATGTTCATCAATAGCTTCTTGGAACTTCTCTGAAGCGACAGCTTCTTTAATCGCTATGGCAAAATCCTTCTCACGATCTTCTTCTTTGACCGCAACAATATATTGCAATTCTTCACCAAGCTGTTCATGCGCAAGGGCATCTTCCAATTCCATTTCATTGACCATGACATAGTTGTCTGGAATGATCGCCAAATCACCACTTGCCATAGATGGAATTAGCTGAGCAATCAAGACGGGCTGGATATTCAAGTTTTTTGGATTACTCTCAATGTGTTTTTCTGTAACCGCATAAGTCGAAATATCTGGATCTAATGAAATCAACCCCTGCTGTTCAAGAAAGCGTAGTGCTCTAGCTGTGCCTAGTTCATCATTCGGAATGGTAATCCATGAACCATTAGGTATATCATCCATCGATGTCAACGAGTTGGAGTACAAGCCAAGACCAACGCTTGGAACTTCCGTCAAAGCAACTATAGGCAAATCATATTCTTCGTTAAACTGATTGAGATTAATTTGTTGTTGGTTCATGTTGGCATCGATTTCGCCATCAGCCAACTCTTGATTCGGCTCGATTAAATCTACGTATGATTCGACTTCTACATTGTAACCTTGTTCTTCAAGTGCTGGTTTTAGTGCCTGATCGATGACTTTTGCATAAATTCCTGCCGTCGTACCAATTTTTATCGTTTCATTGCTACTTGTTGGACTACACGCTGTTAATAGCAATCCAACGATCGTCATCAGACCGAGTACTTTCATTTTCATCTTCAAATCGTTCCTTTCAAAAAACTGCTATCTTCATCATATTCGCTGTAATTTTCACTGTCAAACCAAATCTTGAAATTAAAAAGATGTGCAACATTGTACACATCTTTTTGCTCGCTATGTAATTTTACCAGACTGCCGGTTTTTGTACCATAAGCCAAAGCATCACCATAAGCAATCCAATATAGATCCAAGCAGTGCGTTGCAATTTATTGACTACGGCATCCCTGTCATTGCCTGACTCATGGAATTTCTTCAATACAGAGGAAAAACCGGTAGCCAGGAAGAATCCGGACAGCAACATGACGCCTATTGTGAGAACAACCCACGAAGTGTGCCATGGCCACGGACCAAATAAAATCAGTAGGATACCGGACACAACAAGCACATGGCCTGAATGCATAACGAGTCGGATAATGACTCGGATAAACGCCAGATAGATGTCTTCCGCTTCTGCTTTAGCAGTACGTAGCCGGCGTATTAATGGCAGCAGGAGGAATAAAGGTCCCACTGAAATTATAGCCGAGACTACGTGTGCAAAGACAATCGCTCCGTAATAATAGTTCATTTAGGAGATTATTTCTGAATTGGGCTATATTCATGCACCCAAACTTTCATTTTAGGAAGCCAAGGCATTTTGTCGTGGATCGACAACATCGCCTGTTTATACTCTTCAACTGTTGTATGACCTTCTGATTTGGCGTCTTCATCTGTTAGTTCTCCGAGTGTTTGTTCATATAATTTATCAATTTTATACTCTTTACCTTCTAACGTCATCGTTTCGCCTGGGTATGCATAGACACCATTACGTCTAGTAGCCCACTTTTCACCGTTAAGTACTTTTTGTACGTCCTCCGGAATGGTTACAAGTCTTTCAATGGAACATGTTTTTTCTGGATAATTTGTCATGCTAACACTCCTCTTGATTCGTTAATCTTTCACATATACTAGTGTAACCCTTTTCATCAATGAATTACAGCTTTTACTTCCCAATAAAATACCCTCGCCACCGGAGTGACGAGGGATGGTACTTATTTCACTTCTACTGTATGTTCTTCGTGCTCGTGAATATCTTCATTTTCGATATGGATAATCACTTGATAACTGCCTGCTTTAGGGAATTGATAATTTGCTGTATATTCACCAGGCTTAGATTCATCCGTATCTACCCATGTAGTTTCTTTGTCTGCAGAGATGATTTCATAACGGACCTGTGCCTTAATTGCTTCGCCGTCAAGCTGCGCATGCGTCATCAACTCTGTATCTGTCGTTGCTTTTGCTTCCTCAGGTTGCACGAAGTGAATAGAAAGTCCTTCTACTCCATCACCATGTTCATGATGTTGACCTTCTTGTGCGCTTTCGTGTTCATCCGGTTGTTGAGTAGCTTCTCCGATCTGAATTTGCTTTTCAGGCATGACGTGCATGCCCCGTGCAGTAACGTGAACTTGCACGTGATACAACCCGTCAGTCTCAAATGTGTTTTCTGCTGAATAAATACCTTCCTTATCATTCGTTGTTTCTACGAGAATGCTATCTTCTTTCTTGCCTTCTTCCCAAATTTCATACTCTACTTCTGATGCATCATCTACATATTCTTCACCTTGCGTCACGAGCGTAGTGATCGTTACCGGTTCATCCACATTTCCTTGTTCAGGTACTGTAAGTTCAACTTCAATTGGTTCAGGTAAAACAGCTTCCGTCGGTACTTTCTCGTCTTGACCACACCCAGCGAGAATACCAATCATTGCCGTACTCATTACAAACATTCCGAAACGTTTCATCTTTTCATTCTCCTATCTATTCATTTTACTGTTATGATTATAAAATATGATTACGAAATTTCAATGAAGTTTCGACAACTTATTGAAACTTCATGTAGATTTCACATCTTTTCCGGAAAATTGGCGTATAGAGATTTTACGAAATGAGGCGTATTGAATTGGGTTACCAATTATTAGTCATTGATGATGAACCGCAAATGCGTGATTTAATTCGAGTGATTCTGGAAGATGTGGGATATAGCGTATTAGAAGCCAGCGACGGTTTGCAAGCTTTGTCAGTAATTAAGCAACATACTATAGATTTATGCATAGTCGATGTGATGATGCCCTATATGGATGGCTTCACATTTGCAGAGGAGATGAAACGTACTTCCTCGATCCCCTTGATTTTCCTATCTGCACGAGGCGAGGAATGGGATAAAGTCCAAGGGTTGAAGCTTGGTGGAGACGACTATATCGTCAAGCCCTTCTTACCAGGAGAACTTGTGGCGCGTATCGAAGCCGTCTTGCGCAGAACCTACCGTCATAATCCTGTTCTACTCGTATTACAAGCAGGTCCCCTTACCATTAATGAAGACTCGTATACCGCACAGCTTAACGGAAAACCTTTAAGTTTAACTTTGAAGGAGTTTGGCTTGCTATTGTTGCTAGTCAAACATAAAGGACGTGCATATTCCCGTGAACAATTACTTGAATTGGTCTGGGGCGACGATCACCAGAGCAGTGAGCGCACAATTGATACGCATATCAAAACGCTTCGATTAAAACTAGGAGACGCAGGTAAAATGATTGAGACGGTATGGGGGATCGGCTACAAATTAGAGGACTCTGAATGAATAATTTGAATCTAAGCAAAAAGATGTTGATTGTGTTTTTAGGTAGCATCACCTGTACCATATTATTCTCATTTTTCTTTATTCACTACTTGTATACCGATTTATATAAAGAACAGATTAAAGAGTCCATCATGTATCAGGGAAATCGAACAGCTTCTCACTATCATTACGGCGAGCTAAGTGATTCGATCATCGAAAAGATTCAATGGTATAACATCGTCTCGGAGTATGAAATCATCGTCGTGGATCGTCTGGATGATCTAACTTCCTATTTCCCTTATCAGATTGATTATCAATCACTCATTAATGAAAGTGACGAGAAGATACTAGAAACGGGTCAGCCTGTTATGAAAGAAGGCTATGTGGATGAATTAAAACGGGAAATCTTTGGTGGGATTTTCCCGATTAAAGGCGAAAATGGACTAATCGGTTTTATTTATATTTATGTTCCGCTAGCTGCGATTCAAGATGTTTTCCATGACAGTCTTCCAATCATGTTACTTGTAGGCAGTATTTTCTTTATGGTTCTTTTTTTAATTTTGCAACGTGTATGGCGTTCGTTATTCGAGCCGTTACAAACATTGCAGACCTATTCGGCAGAAGTGTCTAAAGGCGATTATTCGAACCGACTCAATACAGGACGGAAAGACGAAATTGGTAAACTGGCCACTGCATTCGACACAATGAGCCGTTCTCTTGAAGAACAAGATCAGCGCAAGAAAGATTTTACTTCAAATATTGTACATGAGCTCAGGACACCTTTGACGTATATTAGCGGCTACGCACAACTTTCACGCGATAAAATTGATTCGTCTCCTGATGATGTAAAACACTACTTATCGACCATCGAGAAAGAAACAGAACGCCTGAAGAAACTCATACATGATCTAGTCGAGTTGAATCATTTAGAGCAAGATATATATACACTCGAAAAGGAACCGATTGCAATTGCACAATTACTATTGGATACATTGGAATTATTTGCGATACGATTACAGGATAAAAATATTCAATTGCACACATCGATTGATGAAGAATTGATTTTGGAAGGTGATCCTAAACGATTGCAACAAGTCTTTTATAATACGATCGATAATGCCGTAAAATATGCAGAGCAATTCATTTCTGTTCATCTCACCGCCAGTAAACAAGGTGTACAATACCGCATTGCAAATGACGGTGTGACCATCGGAGACGAGGATGTAGAGCGGATCGGAGAACGCTTCTTCCGTACCGATAAAGCACGAACTCGCACAACTGGCGGTACTGGACTTGGTCTATCGATTGTCAAAGAAATCGTCCGGTTACATGTAGGTACATTCACGATTTCCAATGAAACAACAGAAACTATTGTGGTAATTGAATTACCGGGGCAAATGCAAAGGAGTGAAAGCAGTTGAAACGTCTGATTCCTTTTCTGTTGCTGCTCGTAGTGTTCGTCAGTGGTTGTAGTCAACCTCTTGAACGTGGGAAACAAATCCGTGAATTCACCTTCACGGATCAGCATAATCAACCATTTAGTTCCAAGGAGCTTTCTGGTTCGCCATGGATTGCAGACTTCATTTTCACGAATTGTACAACAGTTTGTCCGTCATTGACGAGTGAAATGGCGGATCTCCAAGCCGAATTGAAAGATCAGGACATCGACATGAACTTCGTCTCTTTCTCTGTAGATCCTGATACCGATACACCTGCAGTATTGAAAGACTATATCGTAAACTTTACTGATGATGAATCGAACTGGCATTTTCTGACGGGCTACACACAACTAGAATTCGAAGCTTTTGCGCGGGAAGAGTTCCAGACATTTGTGTTGAAACATGAATCTTCTACACAAGTTGTCCATGGCACAAATTTTTATTTAATGGATTCCGAAGGTTATATTCTCAAGGAATATAATTTCTCGAATGAATCCTATAAAGAAGAATTATTGGCCGATCTAAAACGCATGAAATAACAGTCGGGTTGCGTGACGAATTTCGTCGATTCCGCTATACTTAGTAAGGAAAGCAGGTGTACGTGTTGGATTCTCGTTATTGGAAGGTCGGTTTTTTTACGGGATTGATTTCATTTGTTCTACTCATTTTAGGCGTGCGGACAGTCCTTGGACATGACTTGGTCGTCAATAACTATTTGACGTTTGCAGTGTTCGGTCTGATGGTCGGCATTGTCAGTTCCCTTTTATTGTTCTATGAACTATCGATTGCATTTAAAATGTTCATGGTCGTACTTGTTCTAGCATTTGCTGAAATGTTTCGCAGCTTCCTGATGATGGATAATGAATTTTCGGAAGCCATTGGCATTTTATCTTTGTTCATTATTTCATCATTCGGACTAGCCATTTCCGTTATCGTTCAATTTATCGTGAAATTAGCTCGTAAAAATTAAAAACCGGTTGGAGAATTATTCTCCGACCGGTTGTTTTTTTGTTTTTTTGATTTGTTTACTTCGTAGTTGACCGCATGCTGCATCGATATCGGTACCATTTTCAAGACGCACACCACCGTTGATGCCTTTGCGTCTAAGTGCTTCGTAGAACGATTTAATCGCTTCCGGTTCACTGCGCTGATACTGGCCATGTTCATCTACTGGATTGTACGGGATCAGATTGACATATGACAAGTGACGCTTATCCGCGAGCAATCGACCCAACTCTTCCGCTTCTTTTACATGGTCATTGACGTCACGCAATAAAATATACTCGAATGTAATCCGACGATTCGTCTTTTCTAAATAGTAGTTTATTGAATCCATCAACTTTTCGATCGGAAATGCTTTGTTGATCTTCATGATGGATGAACGCAACTCATTATTCGGCGCGTGTAATGAAACCGCCAAGTTCACTTGAAGTTTTTCATCTGCGAAGTCTTTAATCTTTTCCGTCAAACCACTTGTTGAAACCGTAATATGACGCGCACCGATCGACAGACCTTTTTGATCATTTACGACATGAAGGAAATTCATCAGATTCGTATAGTTATCGAACGGTTCCCCTATGCCCATGACTACGATATGACTGACACGCTCATCTTCGCCCTTACCATCAAGATGCTCTTGCACTTTCATAATTTGACCCACGATTTCTCCTGCATCGAGATCGCGGTTTTTGCGCAAAAGTCCACTTGCACAGAAACTACAACCGATATTACATCCTACTTGAGTTGTTACGCAAACAGAATGGCCATATGGGAATTTCATCAAAACCGTTTCGATTAAGTTTCCATCATGCATTTTAAACAGGAATTTCACTGTGCCGTCCTGTGAAACTTGCTTGACGTTTTGTTCAAGTGTTTGGATCGCGAAGTTTTCATTCAATACATCAATTGTCTCTTGATTTATGTTTTGCATTTCATCAAATGATAAGACGCGTTTTTTATAAAGCCAGTCCCAAACTTGTGCTGCACGGTACTTTTTTTGTCCGTTTTCTATGAGAAAGTCTGTCAATTGTTCAATTGTCAAACCATATATCGATTTTTTCATGTGATTTCTAGCCTCATTTCAAAAATTACAATCTTTTTATTATACTACAAGAATCCGGTTAAAGGAACAACTGATTCGTTTTATAGTGGTTTTTGCTGAACGTTTTTGTCAGTTCTAAGTTTCAGGAAAAATGCCAATAGATTCAATGCCGCAAGCACAACGAAGAATATTCCCATCCCGGTATGTCCTGTAGCGATTCGGTCATATGCAAAATACGCCATCACTAGACCAATGACGAGATCAATGATTTTCGAATTAAACAAGTTACTACCTCCTTACTGTCCTACCTGTAGTATATCAGAAAAAAGCACCTGCAGACGAATTTCCATTCGAGACAGGTGCTGGATAAGTTATCTATTCTTACACATTTGTTGCAGTAAGATTATGCTCTTTGATGAAATCTGTAAGAACTGACTTAAGATTTGGAGTTCCGATTTCATCCAAGTCATAATAGACTCGTGTACATGGCTTGTTGATATTGATGACACGTGAAAGATCCATAGGTGTACCGATAATGACTGCATCTACATCAGCCGCATTGATCGTCGCTTCCAAATCTTTCAACTGCTCTTCGCCGTACCCCATTGCCGGTAAGATATTTTCGATGTGCTGATACTTATCGAAAGTTGTGATCAAGCTTCCTACCGCATATGGACGTGGGTCGACAATCTCAGCTGCACCTAGACGCTGTGCTGCAATTACACCAGCACCCAGTTTCATTTCACCGTGAGTCAATGTCGGTCCATCTTCAACAATTAGCACGCGCTTGCCTTTAATAATTTCGGGGTTATCTACAGAGATTTTGGATTCAGCTTTAATAATTGTGCTATTTGGTGCCGCAAATTTAATATTGTTTTCGACCGTCTGAATTGCTTCTTCAGATGCACTGTCGATTTTATTGATAATTGATACATCTGTTGTACGCAAGCATACTTCACCTGGATAGTATTTCAACTCATGGCCAGGACGGTGTGGATCAAGAACTGTAATTGCCAAGTCCGGCTCGTAGAATGAAAAGTCGTTGTTCCCGCCATCCCAAAGGATTACGTCACAGCCGTCTGGATCATTTTCAGCAGCGTCTAGAATATCTTGGTAATCTACACCTGCATAGATGATATTTCCACGGTCAACGTGTGGCTCATATTCTTCCATTTCTTCAATCGTACATTTATGTTTTTTGAAATCTTCTACTGTTGCATAACGTTGTACACGTTGTTCAGCCAAGTCGCCATAAGGCATTGGATGACGGATCGCCACTACTTTCAAATCATGCTCGAGTAATGTTTCGATGATTTTACGTGATGTTTGGCTCTTCCCTGTTCCTGTTCTAACTGCACAAACAGAAATAACTGGTTTATTACTTTTGATCATTGTTGCTTTTGATCCAAGTAGTGTAAAGTTAGCGCCTGCCGAGTTTACAATCGCACCAATCCCCATAACTTTTTCGTAACTAAGGTCACTATAAGAGAATACACATTCATCTACTTCTAGTTCTTTGATCAACTCAGGTAGTTGATCTTGTGAATAAATAGGAATTCCTTCAGGATACAATTCACCGGCTAATTCAGTTGGATATTTACGTCCATCGATATCCGGGATTTGCGTAGCTGTAAATGCTACGACATTGTATTCCTCTTTACCACGGTAGTATGTATTGAAATTATGGAAGTCTCTTCCTGCTGCACCAATAATAATTATATTTTTTGTTTTCATAAATTCATCTCTCCAATCAAGCTTCTTTCTATTATTATAAGGCATCATGTATAAAAATACAATAGAAAAAGTTTAAAATACATGATTTTGTATACATATACATTGATTGTATGTCCTGAGCTTTGTCACAAAAGCTAATTTAACAAGGCTTTATGCTACTTCGTATACATTAATGCAGAGAAAAAGCCATTCAGTATCGAATGGCTTTTGAACGATTTATTCATTTAGTAAGTTGTTTAAGCACTTCAAACAGCGTATTCATCTGTTCGTCTGTACCGATAGAAATACGTAAATATTCACGAATGTCTGCTTGATCAAAGTGACGGACTAAAATTCCACGGTTTTTTAATTGTTGATATAACACTTTTGCGTCCTTATGCAGAGGTTTTACAAAGACGAAGTTTGCATCCGAAGGAAGAACTTCAAATCCTAATTCTTCTAAAGTATGGACTGTAGATTCACGTGTGCGAATAACTTTATTTGTACTTTCCGAGAAGTAAGCATGATCTACAAATGCAGCAGTAGCCCCCGCCATAGCTAAACGATCAATCGTGTACGAGTTGAATGAATCTTTGATGCGCGTCAATCCTGCAATCAATTCAGGCTGTCCAAGTGCGAATCCGACACGCAATCCAGCGAGTGCACGAGATTTAGACGTGGTTTGAATTACAAGTAAATTTGGATAGCGATCAATCAGTTTCATCGCAGACGGACCTGCAAAATCAATATACGCTTCATCAATAATGACTACTTGATCCTGATTGTTTCGCAAAATGTCTTCGATTACATCCAACTCAGCATAAATACTTGTTGGTGCATTTGGGTTTGGTAGAATGACGCCGCCTGGTGAATTATAGAACTGCTTTTTGGGTAATGTGAAATCAGCATTTAATGGTACTTTTTCGAATGAGATATTAAATAGCTTGGAATAGACCGGATAAAAGCTATAGCTAATTTCAGGAAACTTAATAGTTTTTCCTGGCTCGAAAAATGCCATGAATGAAAATGCCAGTACTTCGTCAGAGCCATTACCAACAAAAACATGATCTTTTGTCAGTCCGTACGTCTCCGCTATCGCGTGACGCAATGGATCTACTGTTGGGGAAGGGTATCGTTGTAACGTGTTCCCATTCAATTCTGCTTGAATGGCCTCTAATACTTTAGGGCTTGGTGGATATGGATTTTCATTCGTATTTAATTTAATGACATCTGGCTGATTCAACTGCTCACCCGGAACATAAGGTTCTGTACGGCGCGCAACAGTGCTCAGAAATCTACTCATTGCGTGGCACTTCCTTTTTCGGTCGTCTTTCACGTAGCACTTGCTGAACATCCGTTAGATCGACGTCAAGAATATTCATTAATACAAGTGTATGGTAGACTAGGTCTGCAATTTCATTGGACACTTCTTCTTTATCAGCATTTTTTGCGCCAATTACGACTTCTGTAGATTCCTCTCCGACTTTTTTCAATACTTTGTCGATACCTTCGTTGAATAAATACGTCGTATATGAGCCATCTATCGGATTAGCTTTGCGATCTGCGATTTCGTCAATTACTTCATAGACGACTTCACGTAATGATTCTTCTTTTTCCATTACCGTTGTGAAGAAGCAAGTTTTCTCGCCTGTGTGACATGCCGGACCTTTTGGTGTAACTTGGACTAGCAATGTATCTTGATCGCAGTCTACAGATATACGTTGCACTTGCTGTGTATTTCCGGATGTTGCACCTTTATTCCAAAGTTCCTGTCTTGAGCGGCTATAAAACCAAATTTCATTTGTTTCTAGCGTCTTTTCAATTGATTCTTTGTTCATATAAGCAAGCATTAGGACTTCGCCTGTGCGATCGTCTTGTACAACCGCAGGGATTAGACCTTTGTCGTCGAATTGTAATGCATTGATGTCTAGTGTCATTTTATTCATTCCTAACTGCAATATTTTCTTCTGCTAAGTAATTTTTCAAGTCTCGAATATTGATTTCATTGAAGTGGAATACGGAAGCGGCCAGAGCTGCATCTGCTTTTCCTTCTGTCAGTACCTCTTTAAAGTGTTCAGGTTTTCCTGCGCCACCACTTGCGATAATTGGAATATTGACAGCTTCAGCCATAGCGCGGTTGAGTGCAAGATTATAACCGTCTTTGACGCCATCTTCGTCCACACTATTGACGACCAGCTCACCAGCGCCAAGTGCTTCCATTTTCTTCGCCCATTCAATTGCATCGATTCCTGTTTCTTCCATACCACCTTTTGCATAAACTGACCACTTGTTTTCGCCTTCTTGACGAACATCCATTGATAACATTACACGCTCTGATCCGTATTTATCTGCTACTTCTTTAATTAGTTCCGGATTTGTCAAAGCTGCACTATTGATGGAGACTTTGTTACCACCCAGATCAAATACTTTGTCCACATCTTCAAGCGTACGAATCCCTCCGCCTACGATGAATGGGACCGGTACTTCTTTTGCAATTTCCTCAATTAAATCGAGGAACATACCACGGTTTTTCGTCGATGCAGAGATGTCATAGAAGACGAGTTCATCTGCGCCATCGGCTACATATTTTTTTGCTAATGTAAGGGGATCTGCCACTTCCTGTACGTCTAGAAATTTCTTTCCTTTTACAACTTTACGATTATCTACGTCTAAACACGGAATGATCTTTTTAGTTGTTGACATGACTGTCGTCCCCCAATAGTTTTTTTAAGGATAGATTGCCTTCATATAATGCTTTCCCGATAATAGCGCCGTACATATCTTCAGCAGCTAGTTTCTTAATGTCCTCTTCTGTCGATACACCACCTGATGCGATGATATCGATCGAAGATGCATCATCCATTATTTTCAGTTCTTCAAAGTTTGGTCCCTGGAGCATGCCGTCTTTCATGATGTCTGTATAGACAACTGTTTTGACGCCAATTTTCGCTAAGTCCTGCAATAAATCAACTGCTTTGACGTCACTTGTTTCTGTCCAACCGTCAGTTGCAACTAAGCCGTTACGCGCGTCAATTGAAACGGCAATTTTGTCACCGTATTTTTCAACGGCCTTTTTCAAGAACTCAGGGTCTTGGATCGCTGCAGTGCCGATAATGACACGTGCAACGCCGTTTTCGATATGCGAGTCGACTATTTCCATGTTTCGGATTCCGCCGCCTACTTGAACGGGTACGCTAACTGATTTCGCGATGGCTTCGATGGCTTGTTTGTTGGCGGAGTTTCCTGTTTTGGCGCCGTCTAAGTCTACGACGTGGATGTACTCGGCTCCTTGATTTTGCCATTCTTGTGCCATGTCGGTTGGTGAGTCATTGTAGATTATTTCTTGTGCGTAGTCACCTTGGATGAGGCGAACGCATTTGCCGTCTCTAATGTCGATTGCTGGGAATAAAATCATCAACTAGTCCTCCTAATAAATGAAATAATCATTAAAAATCCATTGGTACCGTTGATCTGCGTTCCAGGCGGACGCGTTCGGGAGGGCCCGCGGTGAGCCAACCAGGTCGCTAGTGCAAAGATATGCTCCTAACGCTTCGCTTTTACTCGCAAAAGCCGTTCTTCGTGACGGCTCTCGCTCCCTTTGGTTGTCTCACCTGTCGGGCTGATCCTCCCCGAGTCGCCGCCTTGCACTCCGATCAACTAGTAAATTGTTATCACAGTTAATCCACAGTAAATATCAAACTGTGAAAGTCTATTACAAAGACCCTTTAGTAGAAGGAATGCCTTTTATTTCTGGGTTGATGGTGCTGGCGACGCGTAGGGCGCGGCCGAAGCTTTTGAATACGGATTCTATAATGTGATGTGTGTTTTTTCCATAGTTCAAGTTGATGTGTAATGTGATTTTGGCGTTGTTGGTGAACGCTAGGAAAAATTCTTCGACTAGTTCTGTGTCGAATTCTCCTACTTTGTCTTTCATTCCATCTACGTTAAAGACGAGGAATGAGCGGCCGCTAATATCAATGGATGCAGTGGATAGTGCTTCGTCCATTGGTGTGGAAACTAAGGCAAAGCGTTCTATTCCTTCTTTTGTCCCGATACATCGGTTGAATAGTTGTCCAAGTACAATACCGATGTCTTCGACGGAATGGTGTTGGTCCACTTCAATATCACCATCACATGTTACAGATAGATCAAAACGTCCGTGTTTTGCGAATGCCGTCAGCATATGGTCAAAGAAACCAACGCCTGTGTGGATATTCGTCTCTCCCGTGCCATCTAACGAAAAATCCATTTCAATAGATGTTTCACCTGTCTTACGTGTTAGTTGTTGTTTACGCATTAGTATCCTGCCTTTCGTACTTTTATCGAGTTGGCATGGCCTGTTAATTGTTCGGCATCTGCTAGAGTAATGACGTCATCTGCCACTTCTGCCAAAGCGTTCTCGGAATAATAGATAATACTCGACTTTTTCATGAAATCATAAACACCTAATGGAGAAGAGAACGCTGCTGTTCCACTCGTCGGTAATGTGTGATTTGGTCCAGCCATATAGTCACCCAATGCTTCAGGTGAATGTTGACCTAGGAAGATCGCTCCTGCGTTTCGTATCGCTGCCAAGTGCTCCATAGGCTGATCAATCATGAGCTCCAAATGTTCTGGTGCTAAACGGTTCACTATATCAAATGCTTCTTTCAATGAATCAACTATAATGATACGGCCAAATTGCTCTATAGACTGTGTTGCGATTTCTTTACGATCGAGTTCAGCTAGCTGACGTTCTACTTCTTTGGAAAGCTCAGCCGCAAATGCTTCACTTGTTGTGATGCACACTGCAGCCGCGCGCTCATCGTGCTCTGCTTGGGACAACAAATCTGCTGCTGCATAAATAGGATGCGTATGAGCATCGGCTACGACACAAATTTCACTTGGTCCAGCAATCATATCGATCGCTACATCACCGAACACCCACTTTTTCGCTCTTGCAACGTATGCATTACCAGGGCCCGTGATTTTGACAACTTTTTCAATAGTCTCTGTACCATACGCTAGAGCAGCTATCGCTTGTGCTCCACCTACTTTATAAATTCGATCTACACCTGCTTCTTTTGCTGCAACTAAAACATAGGGATTAATCTTGCCGTCACGTTGAGGTGGAGTTACCATGGAAATTCGTCCAACTCCTGCAATTTTTGCTGGCAATGCATTCATTAAGACCGTCGACGGATAGGCTGCTTTTCCGCCCGGTACATACAGTCCAACACTGTCGATTGGCGTTACTTTCTGACCGAGCATGATCCCTTCATTCGGATTCAAGAACCACGATTGCTCTTTTTGCGCCTCGTGATAAGTCGTGATACGCTCTTTTGCTGAGCGCAATGCACGGTAGAAATCATCTGTAACTGCTTGTTCCGCTTCATTAATTTCTTCTTCTGTGACAATCAAGCTATCTAGCTTCACGCCGTCAAAACGTTCAGTGAAATCTAGAACTGCTTGATCGCCCTCGGAACGAACTTGGTCAATGATCGATAAGACATTGCGATCAAATTCCAAATCTGTTTGATTGGAATCATTGCGTCTTAGTAGCTCTTCTGTGAATTCAGCTCCACGTATGATCTTCATGAACGCACCTCCAAGCCTTCCTTCATATCTTTGATGAACTGCTGGATATCTTCAGTTTTCGTAGCATAACTCGCTTTGTTGACTATTAAACGGGCACTGACATCTGCCATCTCCTGCAAGACGACGAGGCCATTTTCTTTTAATGTTGTACCCGTTTCGACGATATCGACAATAACATCTGACATGCCGATCAATGGCGCGAGTTCAATCGATCCATTCAATTTGATCATTTCTGTCCGGATACCTTTTTTATCGAAAAACTCTTTCGCGACTAATGGATATTTTGAAGCTACTGTCAGGAACGGTACGTTTTCAACTGGTGTATCAGGATATCCTGCCACCGCCAGTTTACAACGCCCAATTCCTAAGTCCAGTAATTCATAAACATCACGAGGATCTTCCATCATGACATCTTTCCCCACAATTCCTACATCTGCCGCGCCTTTTTCAACGTATACTGGAACGTCTACTGCTTTAACAAAAATTAATTTGATCTTTTGCTTGTCATCATAGATGACGAGCTTTCGGCTTTCATCCGTGAATTCTGAAAAATGCACATCTGATTTCTCGAGGAACTTCATCGCACGTTCCGCCGTACGTCCCTTTGCCATTGCTACTGTTAGATAATCCATTCAGGTACCCCTTTCTTGCTTGCGATCAAATCAAGCAATTGTTTGAAGTCGATGAACTCTTTTACTTCTTCTTGATCTACTAGTTTGTTTTGCTGTTCTGTTAATTGAATCGTGTAGAGACTGTCTGTCTGATGTTCCGCATCTTTCATAGGTTTAGAAATGACACGATAGTCACGCTCTCTCAACTCATTCGTAATATCGATTGCGTATTTGATGCGGCTCTCTTCATATATTACAGTCACATCGATGCTGTATCGTTCCTTCTTTTCTCTACTAGATGAAGCTTTGACTAATGATTCGATTTCACATGCAAAACCAATCGCCGGTAATTTCATTCCAAACTCTTCGCTTAATGCGTCATACCGGCCGCCCATTAATACGGGCTTGCCGAAATTCTCAACATAGCCTTGGAAAATGATTCCCGAGTAATAGCCCATGTGGTTAATCAAGCCGAGATCTATGACGATATGTTTCTTCAAGCCATATAGTTCGACGATATCGCATGTTCGCTGTAAATATTTGATCGCATCCTGTGCCGATTCACTAACCTGTAAGTTTTGTAGTCTTTCAAACACTACTTCAGGTGCACCGTATAATAGAGGTAATTGCTCGAGTACTTCTTTAATAGAAGGGTCTATAGACAATCGCTGTAAGAACGGACCTATTTCCACGACGTTTTTTGCTTGAATCAACGTCTTGAGTTCCTCAGTTTGTTCTGCAGTGATATCAGAGTCCGCAATTAATTCATTAAAGAAACCAGCATAACCAATTTCGATTTTCACATCTGTGAAACCAACGTCTCGTAATGCGTGACATGCAAGCATAATTGTTTCAGCATCTGATGCGGGTGAACTTTTGCAATAGAACTCGACTCCTGCCTGTGTTTTACCGATACGTTCATTTTCCTGGAACGTCTGCCTAAAGACTTCTTGCACATAATAATAACGCATTTCTTCGGGCAAATTATCATTCAACTGAACGAGTTGCTGTGTCAATGGTATCGTTACATCCGGGCGTAATACGAGTACTTCGCCGGTATAGTCAATCACTTTGATCATTTCGTTTTGATTGATTGAAGTACGGACATTAGAATACAGATCATATTGTTCAAATGCGGATGTTTTAATTCGCTTATAGCCATATGTAGTGAATCGTTTTCCTAATGTGCCGATGATTTTTTCATGCTTTTCATGTTCATTTCCAAGAATTTCAGAATACAAGATATCTTCTACCGCCTTTCATGCGAAATATATACTTCACTGCTTTACTACGCTAAAGTTAATTATTACTATAATGGTTATGTAGAGCATTGTCAACTGTTAGTAGCATCGTTCATCTGCTACAATATGTAGTAAAGAAAAGGAGACTGGAAACTATGTTTGATTATCATATGCACAGCGCATTTTCAGCGGATTGTGAAATCCCGATGGAAGAGATGGCCAAAGCTTCTATCGCTAAAGGCCTTACCGAAATTTGCTTTACCGATCACATCGATTATGAATATCCGGATGAAACGATTCATTTCGATTTTGATAAAATTGAATATGCACAAAAGATTCTTCAATTGAACGAACAATTCGATGGACAACTGACGATTAGAAAAGGGGTTGAAATCGGCTTGCAACCTGACCTCTTGCATCTTTACGAAGAATTGATGGACGAGCATGAATTTGATTTCGTCATCTGTTCACTGCACACAGTCGAAAATAAATCCTTACATTATCGCGAGTTGTTTGAAGATCGTTCAACAGAGGCTGCCTTTGAGACATATTATAAAGAACTACTGTATTGTGTTCAGAATTATAAGCGTTACAGCGTGCTTGGACACGCAGATTTGATTAAACGCTATACTGATCAACCGCCAGCTAATCTATTTCATGACTATTTAGAAAAGATCTTCAATACTATTATACCAGATGGTAAAGGGATTGAACTGAATACTTCGGGAACTCGCTACGGATTGCCACATAATATGCCAAGTGAAGACATTTTGCGTTTGTATAAACAATGCGGAGGCGAAATCATTACACTTGGTTCAGATGCGCATAGAACAACAGAAATCGCACATGAGTTTAAAGAATCTTTAGAGTTATATCAGTCAATCGGCTTTGACTATTTGGCTACATTTACAGAAGGCCAACCTGAATTCCATAAAATCTCTTCTTTATAGGAGATATAGAAAAGTGACGAAAACTTCTTGGAGTTTCGTCACTTTTTATTTTCAATATATCCCTATCCTCTGAACAACCATGTTTTCAATAAAGCCAAGCGTTCACGAAGTCCTACTTTTGCTTTGACAGATTCAGGAGTCTTCGCTGCAACGACATCAGACTCCCATCCGATCTGTCTAGCAAGAAATCTTGCTCTAGCCAAGTGGTAATCGCTACTGATTATAGTCACACCCGCCACTTCAGGAATGATATTTTTGCTGAATTGTAGATTTTCATATGTGGAAGTGGATTGATCTTCAATAACTAACCGTTCCTTTGCAATACCATGCTCTTGTAAATAACGATACATGGCTTCGGCCTCGCTAATGCCCTCATCTTTTCCTTGTCCGCCCGAAAGAACTAGCTGCACATGCGGATATTGCATTGCATACTCTACAGCGCTCTCCAGGCGGTAACGTAATGACAGCGAAGGAACTTCACCGTTCACTTTGGCACCTAGAATAATTGCATAGTCATAGTTTCCATTCGCTTTCATCTGTTGCGCTTGTTTTATTCGATCCCCTGGTAACATCCAACACATCCCCAGTCCCACAATGATTAACACTACCATTATGGCTATACCCCATAATTTCTTCATTCAGACACCCCCTGCTATATTCATAAGACGGTGATGAATGAGAAGTAGTTACAAAAAAGAGCAGCGAAGCTTTTGGCCGCGCTGCTCTAACTATCCATCTTAAGACTTCTTCACAACTTGCTTTTCATTGACCATACTATGCACTTCGGTAGGAAGTCCCCATAGCTTGATGAAACCGACCGCTGCAGCTTGATCAAATTCATCATCTGCTGTATAAGTCGCTAATTTTTCATCATATAGCGAATTGGGAGATTTACGACCTTCTACTATCGCATGGCCTTTAAACAATTTCACTCGAACTGTACCGTTGACGTATTGCTGTGTCTCTTTAATAAATGCCTCAAGTGCATTACGTAAAGGAGAGAACCAAAGACCGTTATAAATCAATTCACCTAGTTTTTGTGAAATAATGGGCTTAAAATGTGCTAATTCTTTTACAAGCGTTAAATCTTCCAGTTCCTTATGTGCTTTCAACAACGTGATAGCTCCTGGTGCTTCATACACTTCACGGGATTTGATACCGACTAAACGATTTTCTACGTGATCGATACGGCCGACCCCATGTTTACCAGCAATTTCATTCAACTTGGTGATCAGTTCACTTAATATATACTGTTCTCCATCAATCGTAACCGGAACACCTTGTTCAAAGCCAATTTCGATAATATCAGCGGTATCGGGTGCATTTTCAATGGAAACCGTTAAACCAAACGCGTCTTCTGGAGGTGTTGCCCATGGGTCCTCTAGAATTCCGCATTCATTTGCACGTCCCCACAAGTTTTGGTCCACTGAGTATGGATTATCCAAATCAATCGGTATAGGAATATTATGTTCTTGTGCATAATGAATTTCTTCTTCACGTGACCAACTCCATGAACGCACCGGTGCTACGACTTCAAGCGTTGGATCCAGCGACTTGATCGCTACTTCAAAACGTACTTGGTCATTTCCCTTTCCTGTGCATCCATGAGCTACTGCAGTTGCTTGTTCTTGATGCGCAATTTCCACCAATTTTTTGGAGATAAGCGGACGGGATAAGGCAGAGACTAGTGGATATTTATTCTCATAATATGTTTGAGCTTGCAATGAAAGTAGGACGAAATCTTGTGCGAATTCTTCACGCGCATCAATAACATAGCTGCTGATTGCGCCAACTGTAAGAGCTTTTTCCTTAATAAAGTCGAGATCTTTTCCTTCACCGACATCTAAGCAAACTGCTATTACACTATATCCTTGATCCGTTAACCACTGAATCGCAACTGATGTGTCTAAACCGCCTGAGTAGGCTAAAACGACTTTTTTCTTTTTCATGGGAAGATCCCCTTTCATGCAAGTAAGTGTATGTTTATTCAATTTAACGTATTTTTATAATAACATATTTTAGTTGAAACGCAATAGGAAAGCATAAAAAAACAGACACATTATGTAAAAAAATGTGTCTGTTTAATATCACTTATCGAATTCCGTGTGCAACCATCGCATCGGCTACTCTCAGGAAGCCTGCTACGTTAGCACCCATTACTAGATTGCCTGGTTTACCGTAGTCCGTCGCTGCATTACTGCAGTCTTTATAGATATTCTGCATAACCTCTTTCAAATGCTTATCTACTTGTTCTTCTGACCACGATAGACGCTGGCTGTTCTGAGACATTTCCATAGCGGAAACAGCTACGCCACCCGCATTGGCAGCTTTAGCTGGTGCGAATAACACATTGTGTTCTTGGAAAATGACAATTGCTTCAATCGTACATGGCATATTTGCACCTTCACCAACTGCTTTAACACCATTTGCGATTAGCATATGTGCAGCAATTTCATCAATTTCATTTTGTGTAGCACATGGTAGTGCAATATCACATGGAATAGACCAAATTTCCGTACAATTTGCATGATACTCTGCATCAAGATGTTCTTTCGTATATTCCCAAATACGTTTATTGCCGTACTCTTTTAGTTCTTTCACTAATTCAAGATCAATTCCGTTCTTGTCGTAGATATAGCCATCAGAATCACTACATGCCACAACTTTCGCTCCAAGTTGCATAGCTTTCTCCATAGCATACGTCGAAACATTACCTGAACCTGAAACTACAACAGTTTGACCTTCCAATGAAAGATTGTTTTCTTTCAGCATCTCATCAACAAAGTACACTGTACCGTAACCAGTCGCTTCTTTACGACCAAGACTTCCACCATGATCAGGATTTTTCCCAGTTAAAATACCTGCTTCATAGCCACCTTTAATCCGGTTGTATTGTCCAAATAAATAGCCGATTTCACGTTTACCAACACCAATATCTCCTGCTGGCACATCGATGTCCGGTCCAATATGTCTGCTAAGTTCTGTCATGAAACTTTGCGTAAAGCGCATGACTTCACGATCAGACTTCCCTTTTGGGTCGAAATCAGATCCACCTTTACCTGCCCCGATTGGCTGTCCTGTTAAAGCATTTTTGAAGATTTGCTCAAAAGCGAGGAATTTCATAATACTATTATTTACAGATGGGTGGAAACGAAGTCCTCCCTTATAAGGTCCAAGATCACTATTGAACTGAACGCGGAAACCTCTATTTACTTGCACCTTACCTTTATCATCTTCCCACGCTACGCGGAAGGAAATAATTCTTTCTGGCTCTGTAATTCGTTCAAGAATTCCGTTTTCCATGAATTCGGGATGCTTAGCAAAGACGGGACGAAGAGAATCAAAAATCTCTCTTGTCGCTTGTAGAAATTCCTTCTCATCTGGATTCCTTTTTTTCACCAATTCATATACATTATGAACGTAATCATTTGCTCGTTTGCGATTATTATATTCTACCTCATCAACCTTTGTCATCTGCGATCATCCCTTTCCTTAGTTGTTAATTAAAAACTGTTGACTGACCAGTCGCTCATTTACTCAGTGACTATGATTTCAAAATACTTGTATGTTAAAAGAGTAAATTCTACTAATATAAATTGAATTTTAATTGTTCGAAATATTTCTTTGTATTCCAATATTATCACTGAAAAGATAGCAAGTTACAAGATTTTTTTAGAATATCTCAATTTTGACTTAACTTTTGTGTCAATTTTATGTACTATATTAAACTTTATCATTTACATTCGACTGAATTCATAGTATTATTAGACTATTCAAACAAACTATGTGAAGTTCTAAATGTAAGCGCATACACATATTAGTGAGAACAATACGAAAAGAAAGAGGCGAAGCGCCATGACAAAGAAAACAGGTACAATTCGATCAATCCTAGGAGCGAACCTCCTCCTCATCATGACTTTTGCTTTCCTACCTGCTTTACTCGTAAATCCAGATATGGATGTGTTCCAAAGCGCTATGAAATTATTAAATAACGAGTGACAACTCATATGACAGAGCCTTTCCTTTTATTTAAGGAAAGGCTCCTATATTTATCGCTTGCGAATAGTAAAGCGATCTTCTAATAACAACCAATTTTGCGGGAATGCTAGCCCGAGTTTCCAGTACATGATTCCACGCAACTTAAATTTCTTCAGCAAGTTAAACTTTTCGTTGATGCTTCGTGCATCTTCAAACCACACTTCATGTTCGGTTCCAGTTTCATCGTAATACGTATAATGTGGCGCTTGGGCTAATGCGTCGTATTCAATAGCGACATTCTGCTCGATTGCTAGATTAGTCGCCATCCGTGGACTTAATGCTCTGGCAGCTTTACTGTCCGATTGACCAAATGGAGCTGTCCAATCATAACCGTATAGATTTTGTCCTAAAAACACTTTTTCATTCGGGATTTGACTTACGGCATATTCCACTACTTTTGTGACTGGACCGATTGGGCTCACAGCTTGTGGTGCACTATACGTATATCCCCATTCATACGTCATCAATACAACGAAATCTGCAATCTCTCCATGTGCTTTATAATCATGGGCGCCATAAATACCTGTCGTTACTTCCCCAGCTTTTGGTGCAAGTGCTGTGGAAATTGTCAGGCCCGCTTTATGAATTTGATCACGCGCATTACGTAATAATTGATTGTATAATTCGCGATCTTCAGGGAATAATAACTCAAAATCGAAGTGAATATCACTATAGCCGATTTCTTTTGCTACTTCAATGGCACTTTGAATCATTTGGTTTTGTGCAGCTTGATCGGTAAAAATTACATGCGCTAAATCCGCACTGAAGGAATAGTTTTCTAAATTCGTCAGCACTAGTATATTTTCAGTACCTGCATTTTTGGCGATAGTCGGAATATCTGCTAGAGCTGGTGCTTTGAGTGAACCGTCACGTTGTACTTCATAACTAAACATCGCGAGATACGTGAGACCATCCACACGTTCACGAACTTCCGCCAGCATATCTTGACTGACAGGATTACGCGGTTCTACATATAATAATGAATCAATCAACGTTTTCACTTCTTGTGGTATATACAAACGCTGACCGATCATTAACCTTCTAGTAGGGTCGATTGCATTAATTTGCGCCAAGCGCGCAACTGTTAAACCATATCTCTGTGCAATTGTATATAGGCTATCTCCAGGTCGCACCCAGTAATAAGAACCTATTATTGGAATGACAAGCGCTTGTCCCACAGCTAATCGTATTTCGCTTTCTAATTCATTAGCATCTGCTATTTGCTCGTATGGCACACCGTATATGTTACCAATTTCATATAAACTCTCCCCTTGCGAAACTACATGAATCTGCATGTATCCCCACTACCCTTCTTGAGTTCTATCCTTATGATATGATGTTGCGTTACGAACTATGCATGAGTCGTGAATGCCATTTCATATGTATAGGATTTCGATGATTTCACATACTACTCTCGATGTACATGACAACTGAAGGAGGAAATAAATTTGACAAATCAATTTGAAACATCTCAACACATGCAAGGTGGACAGGTACCCCCATCGATGAATCACGGGGGACATGAGTTATTTGATGTTAAAGAGATATTAAGCGCGACCGTTGGAGCATTGAATCAAGCAATGATTTTACGTCCACATGTCCAAGATCCAGAACTTCTCGATATTCTTGATCGACAATACCGATTCACGCTGGATGAGTACAATATCCTTGTCGAAAGTTTTAAGACAGGCAAAGATCCTTCACATCCTACACAGCGCTATCAAATGAAAGCAGGCAGCGATTTCATTTACGGCATGAAAGAAAAAGCACCGTCTAAACCTATTCAATCTACAGGTGAAATTAGTGATGAAATCATCTCCGGTTTTTTGTTGGGCGCTACAAAAGAAGGCGCTACAGGCAAAACGGCTGCTTCATTAGAAGTATGTAATCCAGTCGTTCGCCGTGTACTTGCAGATTCTGTGCCCAACTGTATAGAAATGGCATATGAGTTGTCCATTTACCAAAACAAACATCAATATTATCAAGTTCCACAATTAAATGATCAGGATATGAATATGTTACTTAATTCTTTTGCGCCTTCGCAAGGTCAACCGGGTATGCCAAACAACCTTCAATAAGTTAACGATTCAAGCAGATGGAGTTTTTCTCCATCTGCTTTTTGCTTTTACACTCGTTATATTTGTATACTAAGTAGAAGCATACAAAAGAGGAGTGTCTATATGAAAGTTGCGATCTTTGATTTTGATGGTACGTTGTACACTAAAGAAACCTTTAAATTACTCATGGAGCAATTAAAAAATCATCCTACGTACAAGCAGTATTATAGAAAGTTCTATCGTTCGATATTACCACTTTACATTCGCTATAAATTAAAAATACTGCCTGAATCTGTCATGAAAGAGCGCTCGATGCATCTTTATCTTAAAGCCTTAGACTCATTAACGATGAAGGAACTACATGAGTTTTTCAAAGGCATGCATAACGTTATGATGCCGGACTTTAACGAACAAGTCATCAATCGACTGGAAAAGCACCGAAAAGATGGATACCATGTCTTGCTCGTTTCTGGAGCCTATACTCCTTTCTTAAAAGCAGTTACAAGTCACCTGATATTTGATCGAATTATTGGCACAGACATCCCTTCAAATGGCGAACAACTTGCAATGGATCAGCCCTTATTACATATTCAAGGTACACGTAAAAACGAACAAATTTACCAAGCACTACTAGGAGAAACTATCGACTGGGACAATAGCTTTGCCTATGGAGACAGCATTTCCGACCTTCCAGTTTTAGAGAAAGTTGGCTCTCCTGTAGCAGTTCGTCCAGATGAAAAACTTGCTACTGTGGCCAAACAAAGAAATTGGGAAATATTATAAAAACGCGAAGAGCTCTGATTATGTCAGAGCTCTCCACGTTAAGTCGATTTTAATGTATTAATATATAAACTACCATCTGTCTGAATTTCTGCATAGAGAACATGCTCAGGCTTAGAAATCCCCTGCTTTTTTAATTGTTCTGTTAGCCAAGTATCGGTCAATTGAAGCTCTCGCATACTTTTCTCTTCTACTTTCCCATTAGTAATAATTTCAGTCGGAATATATTTGGGCATTGGTGATGGTGCTTTGACATCTTTCTTTGTCGCATATTTCTCACCCTCATTTAGCATGACACTCAAATTACCATTTGTTTCGAATATCGCGTAATTGACATCCTTCATTGAAAATACCGACTGCTCTCTAAGCAACATATTTAAATCATTGAAACTCAACCGTAATTTACGCATGGAACCTTCTAGAATTTTTCCATTTTGAATGACAATTATCGGTTTATCATCGAGTAATACGCGAAGTTTGATGGATTTGAATGATAAAAAGTTAGCAATAATCGTTAACACTGCCCATAAAACCATTCCATATAAGCCATTTAAGAAAGGTGTTTCAGACTCTCCCGCCAAGTTGGCTGCAATCGAACCAATCGTTATGCCTGTTACATAATGAAAGAAAGTCAGCTGAGACACTTGTTTCTTCCCCATGAAGCGCGCTAAGATCAACAGTACAATAAATGAAATCACCGTTCGTAAAGTCATTTCCCAAAAAGCCAATTCCCAAAATTCATTTATGTTCACTGCATACACCTCCAGTAGTCGGAGTATGTGCAAACTATAGGAATTTATACTGCAATTCTTTTAACTCCAGTTGTAAGGAGTTTTTTGGTAGACGTAGTAATTAAGCCAATTAGAGAATAATAAATGCGTGTGGGAACGCCAAGTATTCATAGGTTCTTTTGATGGATCATCATTCGGATAATAATTTACAGGAATGTCAATATCAGAACCTTTTTCTACATCGCGAGCATATTCATCCCCCAAGGTATGTGCATCGTACTCTAAATGTCCAGTTACCATAATATGCTTTGCGTCATTTGAGATCACAATGAATGCACCTGCCTCTTCAGAAGCGGAAAGTAGAGTCAAATCGGGATGACTCTTTATTTCTTCTAATGAAACCCCCGTATGGCGTGAGTGTGGCGCTACAAATACATCATTGAATCCGCGTGCCAAGTTCACTGTCGGATCGGTAATATCATGTGAAAATACTCCAAAACATTTCTTTGATAACTCGAACTTGTCAATTCCGTAATGATGATAAAGGGCCGCTTGTGCCCCCCAGCAAATATGGAGCACTGATGTAACGTTCGTTTTTGTCCATTCCATGATCTCTTTTAACTCTTTCCAATAGACTACATCTTCAAATTGTAAAAGTTCGATTGGCGCACCTGTGATGATCATACCGTCAAAACGACGAGCTTTAACATGTTCAAACGTAGTATAGAAGGTTTCTAAATGAGTCTGACTGACGTTTTTTGAAACATAGGATGCTGTATTGAGGAATGTGACATTCACTTGTAATGGTGTATTTCCAAGCAATCGAAGCAATTGTAACTCGGTCTTCTCTTTTTCAGGCATCAAGTTCAAAATCAAAATATTGATTGGACGGATATCCTGTGTTGTGGCACGTTCTTCATCCATAATAAAGATTTTCTCTTCTTTCAATAATTCTCCTGCTGGTAGATGTTTCGGTATATTAATCGGCATACTATTTCCCCCTTAACGTTCTATTATTACTAATTCTATACAAAAAACCCTCATTTCTATTAGATAAGAAAATGAGGGTTGACTGTTCACCGTTCTTATCTCTCAAGACAACAATCTTGTTGGAGGTAGCACCTTCCTGTATGCACAGAGGTTGCTGAAGCTTCATCAGGCCAATTCCCTCAGCTTCTCTTGATAAGAAATATTTAATTACTGACTATTATAGCATTAATAATTTAATTGTATAGCAGAATTATCAAATTGTTCTGCGCATTTTAGTTTTGTAAATTGTAGATGGTCTATTTTTGTGTATAATAGAAAATACCAACTACTTTTCTTCGAGGAGGAGCTTATGAAATCTTTAGGTATAGTTCGTAAAGTTGATCATCTCGGCAGGATTGTCATTCCAAAAGAACTTCGGAATTCTATGTCGCTCGATCAAGGTGACCCTATCGAAATTTTCGTAGAGGATGACAGAATTATATTGAGAAAATATCAGGTCAACAGAGCATGTTTTATCACCGGCGATGTGATGGATGAAAACAAGCAATTGTCGAACGGTCTATACATCAGTCCACGAGGCGCAAAAATCCTTATAGAGCAGCTGAAAGATTTCACATAATACAAATATATAAGAACTATTGTAGAATCTTTTCTTATAAAAAAGGACCGAAAACAACAGTTACAGTTGTCTTCAGTCCTTTTGTTTGATTGTCTCTTGATCCACTCACAGAGAATTATTGCATTACGTTAAACTATTAATAAACTCCTCAATCTCTTCTTTAGTTTTACGATTCTTACTTACCAAACGACCTTTTTCTGTTCCTTCGCTAAATGCCACGAAACTAGGAATACCGAATATATCCAACTGACTGCAAAGGTCTATAAATTCATCACGATCAACCGAGATGAACTCATACTCTGCAAACTCAGTTTCTAGTGTAGGCAAGAATGGTTCAATCACTCTACAATCTGGACACCAGTCTGCAGTGAATAAGAAAATTACTCTTTCTTCCTGTTTAAGTTGCTCAAATTGCTCTAGAGATTCTAATTTTTTCAATTTCCAACACTCCTCTTCACGAATAGTATAAGCTCACTATAACACTTTTATCTGTACTTCTTCTCTTTAGACGACTTAAGCAAATTCCTTTCACTCAGTTCAATTAAAGATGTTTTTTTATAATTAACTCTCCAAACACGAACGTTCACAAATAATTCAATAATGACGTTCGTATTTAACTGTTTTTTTAATTTCCGAGAAAAGCAATTGACAATAGTTTTTGACGTGTTATGATTAGTTCTAAATTAATAGTTGTTAAACAATTTTGACGAAGAGATACCTTCCTAAAAAGGATTTTCCAGAGAGCTGATGCAAAGGTGAAAGTCAGCAAATTCTGAGGTTGGGGGCACTTCTGAATTGATTAGCTGAACTTTTTTAGTAGGCTGATCCGTCACATGCACGTTACGCATGCTGAATGAAGGCTGCAATTGCAGCAAACAAGGGTGGTACCGCGTTAGTTTATCGAGCTTTTCGCCCCTTACTTATACGTAAGGGATGGAAGGCTTTTTTATTTTACCTATAAGGGGGGTAGCGCGCAACATACATATACGAACGACTGCACCTAGTTTCTACAAAAACACCCACTACAAACTATCGAAGGAGAGAATGAATATCATGGCTTTTAAAATACTTATTAGTGACCCACTTAGCGAGGACGGAATTTTCCCACTACGACAAGCAGAAGGTTTTGAAATTGTAATGGAAACGGACATGACACCAGATCAGCTGAAAGAGCGTATTAAAGATTTCGACGCACTACTAGTACGTAGTCAGACAACAGTTACAAAAGAATTGTTGGAAGCAGCTGATCAATTAAAGATCATCGGTCGTGCTGGTGTAGGTGTCGATAATATCGATTTGGACGCAGCTACCGAAAAAGGAATTATCGTTGTCAATGCTCCGGACGGCAACACGAACTCTGCAGCTGAGCACACAGTCGCAATGATGATGTCTATGGCACGCAAAATCCCTCAAGCTTTCAACTCGTTGAAAAATAATAAATGGGATAGAAAATCATTCCTTGGTGTGGAGTTGAAAGACAAAACTTTAGGAATCATCGGTCTCGGTCGTATTGGTGCTGAAGTTGCAAGACGCGCAAGAGGACAACGTATGAATGTAGTGGCATATGACCCGTACCTAACAGAAGATGTTGCGAAGAAATTGGGTATTGAAATTGGAACAGTAGATGAAGTGCTCGAAGTAGCAGACTTCATTACAGTTCACACACCTTTACTTAAAGAAACCCGTAGAATGATTAACAAAGAAGCATTTGAGAAAATGAAAGACGGCGTACAAATTATTAACTGTGCACGCGGTGGAATTATTGACGAAGATGCTCTATATGATGCAATCGTTGCTGGTAAAGTGGCGGGTGCAGCATTGGACGTATTCGAAGAAGAGCCATTCCTCGACCACAAATTATTGACATTACCTGAAGTAATTGCGACTCCACACTTGGGAGCAAGTACATTCGAAGCACAGGAATCAGTAGCAGTCGACGTAAGCCGCGACGTAGTGAACTTCTTGACAATCGGATCTGTTCGTAACCCAGTAAACTTGCCATCTGTTTCTCGTGATGTGTTGGCGAAAATCGAGCCGTTCTTCGATCTTACAGAGAAGTTGGGTATGTTCTTATCACAAATCCAAAACTCCGTTATCCATGAAATCAATATTCAATATGCTGGCGAATTGGCAAACTACGATGTGCGCGCACTAACTCGTAATACAGTCAAAGGTCTTTTGAAGCGTAACCTCGGAGAAACTGTTAATGATGTAAATGCGAAGTTATTGGCTGATCGTTACGGCATTAAAGTAAATGAACAAAAAACAACTACTGGTAAAGGTTTCTTGAACTTGATTACAGTAGAAATCGTTACTGAAAAAGGTGTTCGCAAAGTAGCGGGTACACTTCTAAATGGCCTTGGTGCACGTATTGTAAAAGTGGACGATTATGTAGTGGATGTAATTCCAAGCGGTCACTTATTATTCATCCGACACAGAGACCAGCCAGGTGCAATTGGTCGTGTAGGGACACTTCTTGCAGAAGAGAATATCAACATTGCCGCGATGCAGGTTGGACGTTCCACTGAAGGCGGATATGCTATCATGATGTTAGCTGTCGACAACCACGTTGAGTCGGTTTCTATCAAGCGTATCAAAGAAGTTCAAAATATAAATGATGCAAAAGCAATCGATCTATAAGAACGAAAACATCCAGCTGATATTTTCAGCTGGATGTTTTTTATGTACGATCGACAAAGAAATCAAATCCCATAGCAGTCAGAATTCCGAACACTAAACACCAAAGCGCAATACTGATCGCTGACCAAATTGCCGTATTCATTTTCTTTGCGCCTAATACAAGACCAATAAAAGCCGCGATGTGTGTTCCGATCAAAATTGGACCCGCTAGTGCTAAAACCGGTAATCCATATATGTTCATAATTTGTTCTGCACGTTGTTGACGTTTCGACTCGCCTTTTCCCTTCTTCTGTTTTCTACGTGCCATCCATTCCTTAATGCGTTGGAAACCAACAATCAACAGAAGAATTGTTGTCATATTACCTGCAAATGAAAGAATGATTACCCACATAGGTGATAGACCTCGAATAATACCTAACGGCACGACAATCATAATTTCTATCCACGGTATAGCCGCTCCTAAAAACACCAATAAATATTCTAGCATCTAATACCTCCTTGCTGTACGAACAAATAAAAACAAGTAAAATAGAATCAAAACCGATGAGATCATCTCATCGGTTTTCTAATGTGCTAAGTATAGGGAAAAGACCATGTAAGTTATCGATTTCATAAGTAGGTTTCACTTCATCATTCGGAAGCTTATTTTCACGATTAATCCATACATTACGCATACCAATACGACTTGAACCTAAAATATCTGTCATTAAGTTATCACCTATCATCAACGCTTCATTTGCTTGGGCGCCACTTAAATTAAGAACATGCTTGAATATAGATACGTCAGGTTTTCCTTTACCAAATGCACCAGAAACGATAATATGATCAAAGTAGCTAGGGATTTCAGGTGAAATCGTTAATTTAATCTGTTGTAAACTTGGTGAACCGTTTGTCAAAAGAATTAACTGATAGTTACCCTTCAATTTATCCAACACTTCAAATGTCTCTTCGTAAATATAGGGGCTATTCTTACGCTCTCTTGGAAATACATCCGCTAATTCCCAACCAAACGCTTCATCATCAACCCCTAATTTCTTTAACCCATTGACCCAAGCTCCCTTTTGATAGCCAGGAACAATCTCTTTCATCTTCTGAAACTCTTCTCCTTCATCGTCAAAGACACCCCATAATCCTTCAAAAGGATTAATTCCGATATTTTGAGTATGTGGAAATATCTCATATGTAGCATACAAGTCTCTTGCTTCCTGACGCACAGCATGCTCAAGTTCTACTGGATTGACTCCTGTTTTCTTTGTCGCATATTCACATGTTTTTTGAAATGCCATAGAAATACTCTTGGCATCCCATATCAATGTATCATCCAGATCAAAAATCAATGTTTTAATCATCGTAACATCCCCTTTGCAATTATAATAATTCAGTTATATCCTACTCTTATTATACACATTATTTAGATGATTTGTTAGTACGTTCCCTAAACAGCGGGCTATACACAGATTATTTTGTACAGTCATGCATATATTTCAAAGTGTAAGGGAACCTACTGAATAGGAGGTGAGCTGGAATTGGGACAACATTACTTTATCGGCATCTCTATTGCTCATCCTGTTGATGACATAGCCCAACAATTTCGTACAGAATACCAATTAAACGAGAAATACAAAGTAATTCCGCACGCTAAAGATTTACATTTGACTATGCGCTATATCGGAGAGCTTGACGAGGCTAAGCTCCCATGGCTGAAATCCAGTCTACAGAAAATCGCTACATCGCATACAGAGTTCACAGTGTACTTGCAAGGTTTATCATTTTTCGGATCTGCAAGTGGACCACGTGTCGTTTTTCTAGCGGTTCAGAATTCTGACACTTTATGCGAACTACAAAGGCAAATCGCTAGACGTACAGAGAAGATCCTTGAGTTGGAAAAAGACACTCGTTTCGTTCCGCATATCACGATAGCAAAAAAACGCAAGACCACTGAAAAAATGCGATTAGAAAAAAAGTCTATAGAACCTGTTCCTATTACAATAGCAGGTTTCACATTGTTTAAAATTCATCCTAAGAAAAGCCCCTCTTATGAAGCCCTCGCGTATTTTCAATTAAAAAAGAGTTGATTGCACACTACGCAATCAACTCCTTACTGTTTTATTACACTTTAAAACGGGCCATATCATTTTGAAGTTGCTCTGCAAGTTGAGCCAATGTTTGTGAACTGGATGTGATTTCCTCATTAGCTGCTAACTGTTCTTCTGTTGCCGCACTAGTAGATTGAGCTTCGTTTGCTGCTTGAATAGCTAATTCTTCTACTCGTTTAGCTCCATCCGTCACTTCATCTGTCATCGCACGAATCTGTTCGATTGCTGCTGATACTGTGGATACTTTTTCACTGACATCTGACGTTGCGTGCTCAATATCCATAAAGATGGCATTTGTTTTCTCTGTTGATAATAAGCCTTCTGACACACATTTTCTACCTTCATCCGTGCTCGTTACCACTGTTTCTACATCGTGAATAATCGTATCAATCATTCGACCAATTTCTTGTGTAGACCGCTTGGATTGTTCCGCTAAATTTCGTACTTCTTCAGCTACAACAGCAAAGCCTTTCCCATGCTCTCCTGCACGGGCTGCTTCAATTGCAGCATTAAGAGCAAGTAAATTAGTTTGCTCAGCAATTGCCGCAATCATGGATGTAACGCCACGGATACTTTCAGTGTGTTTGGACATTTTATTGATAGTTTCCGCGGATTCACCAATCGTCTCACTGATATTGGTCATCTGATTAGTCGTTTCTTTCATTAAGGCAGAACCTTCCTTCACCAATCGCGCCACATCTTCTGACGAATTCAACATTTCTTCATTATCCTGTGTGATAACATCAATGGCCGTCATCATCTCTTCCATTGAGACAGTAGATTGATTGACAATATTCGCCTGCATCTCACTCGTCTGTAAATTCTTTTCCGTAATTTCCGCTACCATTTCAGAAGCAGCTAAACTCTCTTCCGCACTTGCAGATAATTCTTCAGATTGTGCTGCCAAATGCAAAGCAGAATTTTTCGCCCGATCGATAATACCTCGTAAATCGGCAACCATTTCATTCAGCGTAATAGACATATCGCCAATTTCGTCATTATTTTTGATCTTCACTTCTTCAATGGTAAAGTTTCCTCCTGATACTTCAGCTAGTGCATTCGTCATTCGACCAACCGGACGGCTAATCAAACGACTAATGATCGTCGTGATCACTACACTACCAATGACTCCCAGTGCGATTAAGATTACCATTAACAAAGTAGCACTGTTCGTATAACTCGTCACTTCCTTTTCCAACTCTTCTTGCTGTTGTCTTTGGTAATCAGTCATTTGATTAATATTATCAGTTATAGTTTGTTGATAACCTGCTCCATTCGTTCCAATTACAAGCGCTTGATCATCATTCCCTGCACGTTTCTCTTCTATAATAGATAGTAGTACCTTGTCGTATTCTACACTCGCTTCCCGAATAGATCCCAACGCAGTCTGCATAGTATCGTTGTTTATAATTTGCTCCAATTCATTTAAGCGTCCTTCTATACGCGATTGGGTTTCTTCTAATTCGTTTATGTACGATTCTGAACCATATAACATAAAACCTCTAATATTTTTAGCTAAATTATGTTGGTCGCTTTGCTGTTCCTCTAGCAAAATAACTTTATGCATCCGATCGTTAATTAAAAATGAATACTTTTCGTTAACACTCTTCAGCGCTAGGAACCCTATTAAACCAATTACAATGATAATGATCACAAGACTCATAAACCCAGCCCATAATTTTTTCCCCACTGTGAACTTCATATTCGCCATTCTCCCTTATTCAATTATCAATATACTAATATATGTTTGGTATACACTACCAATTATACCCCACGCTATTCATATTCGTATAGGGATATTTGGGGTTTATGATAAAATAAAGCATTTAACATATTAATTTGTCGTTTTATATTCTTTTTCTTTCATAATTATTAAGAGCTACTTTAATGCTGAACAAATAAATTTAATAGAGCTTTATACTTTCTCTATAAAAATTAAAATAACAGCACCAAGAACTTAACCTCATACATTTAATTCCTAATTTAACTAGTTTACACATAGAAATTTCAACTCAAGTCAAACACCATCTTGTAAACCGCGAATTGCTTTATAAACCACTTGATTATTCAGTAAATTCTTACATAGTATGATATGAATTTTTTCTTTCGTCAGAATGGTATTTATTTTGTTTTTCTAGTATACTAGAATTTCATGACTCTTGAGAGATGTACTCAAGGTGATTTTGTATTTCTACATAAATTTACAATATATTAGTACAAATTGCAGTAAGAGACTGAAGCAGTTAGGACGTGTTACTCGTGTCAACAGAACTTTTTATTACAACGGACTTTCAACGCCGATGGGTCAATGAATTGACTGAGGCAGGTCCGTTTTTCAGCGGCTTTTCAGAACGATCTGATGAGCTTTCAAAATTCCCACAAGAGAATATAGAAAAACTCATAAAAATGGGTTATACGACGTTAACCTTACCTAAAGAGTTTGGAGGTGGGGGGATCACAGTGACGGACATGGTGCTCTTACAGGAGACCATCGCTCGTTTTGACAGTGCTACCGCTCTTGCAATCGGCTGGCATCAGGGAGTCATTGGTGAACTGTATGAGAATCGTAAATGGACGGAAGAACAATTAGCTCAGTTTAGTGAAGCGGTTCAACAAGGCGCACTTGTTAATCGTTCCGTTACTGAAGCTCAAACTGGCAGCCCTACGCGTGGCGGTCGACCACAAACGACTGCTGTTCGCACTGAGAGTGGCTGGATGATTTCAGGTGAAAAGACGTTTACGACTATGGCGCCTGCCCTTACCCATATACTTGTATCTGTTTGGATTGAAGAAAAGCAGAAAACAGGCTTTTTCTTGTTGCCAAGTGACGCAAACGGTCTCTCCATTAGAGATACTTGGCATATGATTTCAATGCGCGGTACCGAAAGTCAAACGCTTGTACTGGATCAAGTGATAGCAACGGATGATCAGTTAGTAGAAGTGAATGAAGCACCTCGCGGCAACAACCAAAACGGCTGGCTTCTTCATATTCCCGCATGTTACATGGGAATTGCCCAAGCCGCGCGTGATTATGCGGTACACTTTGCAGCAACTTATCAGCCAAACAGTCTCAATGAACCCATTGCTTCCCTTTTCAGTATCCAAACACAAATTGGGAAGATGGATTTAGAACTGATTAAGGCACGCCATTTACTTTATGATATCGCGAGAATTTACGATGATCCTGCTCGTCGAGTTCATTTACAAAATGAACTTGGGGTAGCGAAGTCGATTGTAACGAATAGCGCGATTGAAATTGTTAACTTAGCAATGCGTATTGTAGGTGCGAAAAGCTTGGAAATGTCCAATCCTCTTCAGCGATATTATCGCGATGTACGAGCTGGTCTTCACAACCCACCGATGGATGACATGACGATTACAAAGCTCGCACAAGCAGCAATTAGTGGACAACAATGATTAAACGTCTACTCGTGAGCGGTTATAAAGCCCATGAATTAGGTATTTTCAATGAAGATCATCAAGGTATTCCTATCATTAAAAAAGCGTTAACAGATCAATTGCTAGCTCTTCTAGACCAAGGACTCGAATGGGTTATCGTCAGTGGACAACTTGGAGTGGAAACGTGGATTATTGAATGTGTGTGGGATTTGCAAGAAGACTACCCCAACTTACAATACGCGGTCATCACCCCATTTCTTGATCAACAATCAAAATGGAATGAAATAAAACAAGAAACATATGAACAAATCCTATCACTCGCAGATTATTCAGTGAGTCTGACAAACAAACCGTATGAAGCACCTTGGCAATTTGTAGAGAAGAATAAGTTTCTACTTCGAAATTCAGATGCTTTGTTACTGGTATATGATGAAGAAAATGAAGGTTCACCGAAGTTCCTTAAGAAAATGGCAGTACAACTAGCTGAAACTACTAACTATGAAGTATTATCGATTACTGCCGATGATTTACAACTCATTGCAGAAGATTTGCAGCGGGAACAATGGGAATAACAAAAAGCGAAATGCCATCAAAACAGGCATTTCGCTTTTTTCTATTTGATTACTTTCAAAACTTGCTTAAATTCATCTGTCCCTGCCTCACCAAGCAACTCATACAAAGCTGTTTCTACACATGTACCTGAGACACCAAGATGTTTCATCTTTTGTAAGCCGATCATTTTATTAGCTTCTGTTCTAGATGTGACTGCATCCACTACCACTTCTACTTCATAGCCTTCTTTCACAAGATCAGCCGCTGTCATATACACGCAAATATGCGTTTCAATTCCTGCAATTAATACTTGCTTCCTATCCAACTCGTTCAACTGTTTAACAAATTCTTCATTGCCCATTGCACTAAATGTCATTTTGGCAATCGGTTGTTGTTTTTCAAGCAAGTTCGATAACGATTCGGTAGTCGGCCCTAGACCATCAGGATATTGTTCGAGCCATAGTATAGGAATATCCAATACTTGTAATCCTCTGATCAGTTTTTCCAAGTTATCATGTAATTCCTTACTTTCATTAACGATTTGCGCTAGCTTTCCTTGTACATCGACTAATACGAAAACTGTTTGATTTGTTTGCAACATGCTTTACTCATCCCCTTTTCATCATTCTCGCTAGTATAGCATGATTACAGATTTATTAGAAAAATATCATTTTTGACTAATCAAGAAAAAACCGCCACTCTTTCGTTAGTGAGAGAGTGACGGTTTGGTAATGGATATTAGTTTTGTACTGTCGCTTTTTGTTTGGCTTTTGCTTTCGCTTCAATACGACGAGCATGCAAGATCGGTTCCGTATATCCACTTGGCTGTTCCGCCCCTTTAAATATTAGGTCAGACGCTGCTTGGAACGCGATGGAATCATTATAGTTTGGTGCCATCGGCTGATACAACTCATCATCCGCGTTCTGCTGATCCACTACAATTGCCATACGCTCCAAAGTTTCTTGTACTTGCTCTTTCGTACAAACACCATGACGTAACCAGTTTGCAATGTGCTGACTCGAAATACGTAATGTTGCACGGTCTTCCATTAATCCGACATCATTGATATCAGGAACTGTTGAACACCCTACTCCTTGGTCAATCCAGCGAACTACATAGCCCAGGATACCTTGTGCGTTGTTATCTAGTTCAGATTGTACTTCTTCGGCAGACCAATCCGCTTTAGGTGCCAATGGAATGTCAAGGATACCATCGCGATAATCGATCGAACTGTCAATTCCGGCTTGTACATCTTTAACATTTACTTCATGGTAGTGCAATGCATGCAAAATTGCAGCTGTTGGTGATGGAACCCACGCAGTGCTAGCTCCAGCTTTTGGATGAGCAATTTTCTGTTCAAGCATTGCAGCCATTAAGTCAGGCATTGCCCACATTCCTTTTCCAATTTGTGCGTGTCCTGGTAGACCCGCTCCAATTCCTACTGCTACGTTTGCAGATTCATAAGAAGATAGCCATTTAGACGTCTTCATATCCGCTTTGCGAATAACTGGACCTGCTTCCATAGACGTATGGATTTCATCACCTGTACGATCAAGGAATCCAGTGTTTATAAATGCAATACGCTCTTTCACTTCATTGATTGCCGATTTCAGATTCAGTGACATTCTACGCTCTTCGTCCATAACTCCGATTTTAATTGTGTTGCGCTCAACACCTAGTAGATCTTCAATACGATCAAATAGTTTATTCGCAAATGCCGCCTCAGCTGGACTATGCATTTTCGGCTTTACAATGTAAATGGAATTGTGAAGGGAGTTTTTAAACTCTGTGTTTTCTTTAAAGTTATGTGTAGCAATCAGCGATGTAAGAACACCGTCCAAAATCCCTTCAGGTACTTCATTACCATTTTCGTCCAGGATTGCATTATTAGTCATTAAATGACCTACGTTACGTACGAACATCAATGAACGACCACGCAGAATCAACTCCTTGCCATCTCCGCCTGTATACGTACGATCTGGATTCAATTTTCTTGTAACTGTGTTACTACCGCGCTTGAATGTTGATTCCAAGTCGCCCTTCATTAGACCAAGCCAGTTACGGTATACACCAACTTTATCTTCAGCATCTACTGCAGCAATAGAGTCTTCACAGTCCATCAACGTAGAGAGTGCCGCTTCAAGTACAAGATCTTTCACACCTGCTTTATCACTTTTACCGATTGGATTATTGGGATCGATAGCGATTTCGATATGCAATCCATTATTCACTAACAATACAGCAGTCGGTGCGTCTTCAGAGCCTTTATATCCAACGAACTTGGACTCATCTTTCAATGGAGTTGTGTTACCACTTTCAAGCGTTACTTGAAGTTTACCTTCTGCAATTTTATAAGCTGTTACTTCTGCATGAGATCCTTCAGCTAAAGACGCTGCTTGATCTAACAAGTTTTTCGCAAAATCGATTACTTTTTGTCCACGAATCGGATTGTATTGAACGCCAGCTTCAGCACCCGCTTCATTACTAATTACATCCGATCCATAAAGCGCGTCGTATAGACTTCCCCATCTTGCATTCGCTGCATTTAATGCATAACGAGCATTATCGATTGGAACTACCAATTGTGAACCTGCTTGGTTTGCGACTTCATTGTCAACGTTTGCTGTTGTTACTTTGAAATCTTCAGGAACTGGCTCTAAGTAGCCAATTTCTTGTAAAAACTCTTTATATTTAGCGAAATCAATTTCGCCTTTATTATTTTGGTGCCATTCGCTAATGGTCTTTTGCAATTCATCACGTTTTTCTAATAGCGCTTTGTTTTCAGGAGCAAGTTCATGAATGAGCGAATCAAAGTTTGTCCAAAATTGATCACTTTGGACTTCTAAGTCCGGAAGAACTTCTTCGTTTACGAAGTTATATAGTTCTGTTGCGACTTGCAATTTACCTACTTTTTCATAGTTTGTCATGGATAAAGCCACCCCTTAATGTTTTTTGCGCTATTCTGTTGTATAACATATAGCGATGAACACCTATCATCGTCCATTATTCGGCAACACCCCATAGCCTGTCGATCAAAAATCGACACATAACAAACGAATGACTTCTTCACTTGAAGACGTGTTAGTACATATCATACCTAAAGTCTAGTTGACTTTCAACTGAATAGTTAAAATTTTCGCATCACGGTTGATTACGTCTGAGTCTGTCTATTTACATCAGTTATATAACAGTAGAGGTAATACACTGTTTCATCATTTCACTTCGCCATTTGTTCTTTAGGTACCCACCACTAAATTCAGATAGCAAGTTGACACACTATTTTGCATGTGATAGTTTTAGAGACAATCATCTGAATTGAATAGTTTGAAAAGTAGGTGGAATGAAAATACTTTCATTTCTTAAAAGGGAATCCTTTTCTTGGAGCGGTCCCGCCACTGTGAAGACGCCCATGCGTCCAGCCAGACACCTGCCTATTTTTCATGACGCTTAATCCTACGATGAATAGGGAAGTGTTAGACAGACGCAGTCTATAAACGCATGCTATTTTTAGCATGTTATTTTATATGTACTCGCATTTCTAACATCTCCCCTAGAGATGTTTTTTTATTATAAAAAATCAAGGGGGAATTTATCCATGGTAAAAAGTAGTATAGCGGGCTATCCGGTCATAGGTGAAAATCGTGAGTGGAAACGCGCACTTGAGGCATTTTGGTCAAAGAAGATTTCAGAGGATGATCTTCTTCAAACAACGAAAGAGATTCGCTTGGCGAACTTAAAAAAACAGCAAGATGCCGGAATTGATTTCATTGCTGTAGGTGACTTCACATTGTATGATCGTGTACTCGATACGTCTGCAATGTTTGGAATCATCCCTTCACGCTATAACTGGAAAGGCGGACAAGTTTCCACTTCCACATACTTTTCGATGGCTCGCGGTAATGATGAGGCAGTCGCTTCCGAAATGACAAAATGGTTCAATACGAACTATCACTATATCGTGCCCGAATACGAAGGTCAGCGTTTTGAACTAACTGAAAATAAACCGCTAGCTGCTTATCGTGAAGCAAAGAAAGAACTAGGTATTGAAGGTAAACCCGTTCTACTTGGCCCCTATACATTATTGAAATTATCTAAAGGGTTTGAGGATAATGATGTACCATCTATCATCCTGCAATTGATCCCACTTTATCAAAGAGTACTCCAGGAATTACAGGATGAAGGAGTACAATGGGTTCAAATCGATGAGCCAATTTTATGTACATCAATCAGCTCAGATGAAATGAAAACTGTAACAGAAATTTATTCACAACTGACAAATAATCTAAGCGGACTGAATATTCTTCTACAGACATACTTTGATTCAGTTGAACATTATACAGAAACGATTGCGTTACCTGTTGCAGCGATCGGACTCGATTTCGTCCACGGACGCGAGAAAAACTTAGATAATCTGAAACAACATGGCTTCCCAAAAGACAAAGTACTTGCGGCAGGGATTGTAGATGGACGCAACGTATGGCGTTCTAATTTACAGAAAAAGCTTACATTGACTGAAACAATCCAACAGCAAGTTTCACCTGATAAATTGTGGATTCAACCTTCATGTAGCTTGCTCCACTCACCTGTCACGACTCGCTCGGAACAGAAACTAGATCAAACCATCTTGAACGCATTAGCATTCGCTGACGAGAAGATGGAAGAAATCAAAGCTATTCAAACAGCTTTACAATATGGAAAAGAAAAATTCACTAAAGTATTTGAAGACAGTGAAGCAGCACTGACTGCATTTAATGCCCTTCCTGCTCGCAATAATAAAGAAGTACGCCAAGCGACTTCCGGAAGTCTACTTTCTGACAGTAAGCGAAATCTTCCATTTGCAGAACGTAAAGTGAAGCAACAGGAAAAATTCCAATTGCCACTACTTCCTACTACAACAATCGGCAGTTTCCCACAAACGCCAGAAGTACGGGCTACACGGAATAAATGGAGAAAAGGTGAAATTACGAATCAGCAATACAAAGATTTTGTTAATGCTGAAATTAAAGAGTGGATCGATATTCAAGAGGACTTGGGACTTGATGTCTTGGTACATGGCGAATTCGAACGTACGGACATGGTGGAATATTTCGGTGAAAAGCTGGGCGGTTTTGTCTTTACTGAGAAAGCATGGGTACAATCCTACGGTTCACGTTGTGTTAAGCCTCCAATCATCTTCGGAGACGTTGCGTTCACTAAACCCATGACTGTGGAAGAATCCGTTTATGCAAAATCCCTTACAGATCATGAAGTAAAAGGAATGCTTACGGGTCCTGTCACTATTTTAAACTGGTCATTCGTTCGTGACGACTTGTCGAGAGAAGAAGTGACAAACCAAATTGCACTCGCTTTGCGTAAGGAAATTGAAGCGCTTGAAGCAGCCGGCATTCATATGATCCAAGTTGACGAGCCAGCACTTCGAGAAGGTCTTCCATTAAAGAAAGCTGAGTGGAAACATTATCTGGACTGGGCTGTTAATGCTTTCCGCGTATCCACAGCATCAGTCGAAGATACGACGCAAATTCATACACATATGTGCTATTGTGATTTCAATGACTTTATCGAAGCGATCAGCGCACTGGATGCAGACGTCATCTCTATTGAAACTTCACGTAGTCACGGCGACTTGGTCGAGGCTTTCAATGAGTATCATTACGACAAAGGAATCGGTCTAGGTGTCTATGACATCCATAGCCCACGCGTCCCTGCAGTCGAAGAGATGACAGAGATTATCAACAAAGGTCTTGAAGTGCTAGAGCCTAACCAGTTCTGGATCAACCCGGATTGTGGTTTGAAGACAAGAAAGCGTGAAGAAACAGTTGCAGCATTGAAGAATATGGTAATTGCCACTGTTCAGGCACGAGAAAAGTTAGGCGTAGTAGCGGTAAAATAACGAATTTAGTACTGTCTAAGAAACCAATATGGTTTCTTAGACAGTTTTTTTGTTCATAGAGTTTGTAATAGAGCAGCTTGCATGGGTGTTGGGGATGTTACATTCATTCGCTAACCCTTTCAATCTTGCACTTGAATTTGAATTTGAATTTGAATTACACATTATAAAAGAGGACACCCCATGAAGTATAGTAACTTCCGGGACATCCTCTTTTTACTCTATTATTAATCAATCAAACTGCTTCGTTAGGTTCGCCATCTCAATAGCAGACACCGCTGCGTCCCAGCCTTTGTTCCCCGCCTTAGTGCCTGCACGCTCGATTGATTGCTCAATTGTATCCGTTGTGAGCACTCCAAAGATTACAGGGATACCTGATTGCATACCAGCTTGCGAAACACCTTTTGCCACTTCATTACAAACAAAGTCAAAATGAGGAGTCGCACCACGGATGACCGTGCCTAGTGTAATGACTGCGTCATATTTTTTAGAATCTGCCATTTTCTTTGCGATTAACGAGATTTCAAACGCACCTGGCACCCACGCTATGTCTACATCCGCTTCATCTACACCATGACGTTTAAACGCGTCTTGTGCACCAGAAAGTAACTTCCCTGTGATGAACTCGTTAAACCGCCCTACGACGATACCTACTTTTAAACCAGTACCTACTAAATGTCCTTCGAATAAATTACCCATTTTTCATCTCTCCTCATAAAGTTAATAAATGACCTAGTTTTTCCGCTTTTGTGTGTAAATACTTTTCGTTTGCTTCATTAAATGGTAGCTGGATCGAGACGCGTTCCACCACTTCTAATTCATATCCTTTTAAACCAGCGATTTTCTTCGGATTATTCGTCAGCAAACGCATTTGCGTAATACCGAGTTCACGAAGAATTTGTGCGCCGATACCGTAATCACGTAAATCAGCCGCAAATCCAAGTTTTTCATTCGCTTCTACCGTGTCATAGCCTTGTTCTTGCAGTGCATAGGCTTTCAGTTTATTCATCAATCCTATGCCTCTGCCCTCTTGACGCATATACAACAATACACCGCGCCCTTCTTCTTCAATTTGAGAGAGAGCCGCTTGCAGTTGCGGACCACAGTCACAACGGCATGATCCAAAGACATCGCCTGTTAAGCATTCTGAATGAACTCTCACTAAGACCGGCTCTTCTGTCGTAACGTCGCCCTTTACCAACGCAACATGTTCTTTGCCTGTCATAGTCTCGGTATAGCCGACCATGCAGAATTCTCCATAGTCCGTTGGCAGCTTGATCTCTGCTTCACGTATAACTAAATGCTCTCGCTGTAGACGGTAATGAATGAGGTCTTGAATGGTGATTAGTTTCAAATCTAATTCTTCAGCCATCTGACGTAACTCTGGCACACGCGCCATCGTTCCGTCTTCACTCATGATTTCACAAATTACACCTGCAGAAGCGCTGCCTGCCAGTCGCGCCAAATCTATCGCAGCTTCAGTATGTCCCGTACGTTCCAGTACACCACCTGATTTCGCTACGAGTGGAAATATATGTCCAGGACGTTTGAATTCACCTGCTGTTGCATTCGGTCCCATCATTTTAACGATTGTATCTGCACGTTCAAATGCACTGATCCCGGTATGGGTGGAGTTGTGATCGATACTGATTGTAAACGCCGTACCATGTGAATCCGTATTATTATCGGTCATCATCTGCAAGCCTAGTTGGGCTGCTTTCTGTTCTGTTATCGGTACACAAATCAATCCTCGACCTTTCGTTGCCATGAAGTTGATGATTTCAGGCGTAACCTGGTCGGCCAATGCTACAAAATCCCCTTCATTCTCTCGATCTTCATCATCCACTACGATTACAACTTTACCTTGTCGTAAATCTTCTAACGCTTCTTCAATTGTATGAAACATCCTCATTCACTCCTTCACATAAATCCGTGTTGTTGTAAAAAATCTTTCGACATTGTTTGATCCGTATCTTGTCTTTTTTGCAACATATTCTCAACATATTTCGCGAGCATATCGCATTCAAAGTTGACTACATCCCCTACCGGCTTTTTCGCGATGACTGTCATTTCCTGCGAATGTGGAATCAACGAAATCGTAATATCCGTATCTTTCACTTCGAAGATCGTCAATGAAGTACCATCCAATGCGATAGAGCCTTTATGTAACAAATAGGGATCATATCCTTGCGGTAATGACAAGCGTATATATAATGCATTATCAACTGTTCGCTTATCACGGATCGTGGCTATTCCGTCTACGTGTCCCGTGACAAAATGTCCACCTAACCTGCCATTTGCCGCGAGTGCCCGCTCAAGATTCACAGGACTTCCCATCGCTAATTGTCGTAGTGAAGTAGAGGATACGGTTTCAGGCATGACGTCCGCTGCAAATCGATCTTTCGAAAAGCTCTTTACCGTCAAACAGACACCATTGACTGCGATACTGTCCCCAACTCTCACATCTGTCAATACAAGAGATGCTGCTATCGTTAGTGTCATAGACTGAGCACCAGGTTGTATTTGCTGAACTGAACCAATCTCTTCAATTATTCCTGTAAACACTGTTTAATCACTCTCTTTCGGTACAGCTATGATTTTAATGTCTGGACCGATCATTTCCACACTTTCAAATGTTAGCGGAAGCGCCTCATTCATCATTAGAGGATCCAGCCCGCTAATTGGCGTCAAAGATCCAATTCCACCAAGTAATTTTGGCGCTACATAGCAAATGACTTTCTGTACAGCTCGCGCTTTTACGAATGAAGCATTAATAGCAGCGCCACCTTCTACAAGCAATGTCATGACTCCACGTCTTCCTAGCTCTAGTAGAATATCTTCTACAATTAGCTGAGGTTTCTGCATTCGGATGATCTCGACATGCGGCTTCTTGAGTAACTTTTCACGTGATAATTCCGCATATTTTCCGCAAAAAATCCACGTCGGTGCTTCTGCGTTTTGAATGATCTGGCTAGATTCCGGTGTTCGTAAAGATGTATCTAAAATAACTCGAATAGGATGTCGTCCACCTAGGGGCAGTCTGGTGGTGAGAAGAGGATTGTCATGAAGAAGCGTTTGCACACCTACTAAAATTGCATCTTGCGTATGGCGAAGCTGATGGACATCGAGTCGCGCTTGCTCACTCGTCACCCATTTGCTATCTCCTTTTGAAGTCGCAATTTTACCGTCTATCGTCATAGCTGTTTTCATTGTCACATGAGGTGTTTTATTTTTAATAAAATGAAAAAATGGTGCATATAGGTTTTTAGCAAGTTCAACGGAAACCGATTCGGTTACTTCTACTCCTGCCTCACGAAGTTTTGCAATGCCTTTACCTGCTACAAGCGGATTCGGATCCGCTGTTGCGACGAAGACACGTTTGATACCCGCTTGAATAACGGCATCTGCACAAGGTGAAGTTTTACCGGTGTGTGAACACGGTTCAAGTGTTACATACAAATCAGCATCCGTTGCTTTGGCTCCAGCCATATCTAGCGCCACTCGTTCGGCATGGCGCTCTCCCGCTTGTAAATGTGCGCCCATTCCAATGATCCGGCCCGCTTTTACGACAACCGCACCTACAGGTGGATTAGGAGAGGTTTGACCTGCCACATTTTCCGCGAGTTGCAAAGCCATTTCCATATAATTTTGATTCATTGAGCAACACTCCAACTTACGGTATTCCTCTAGTGACAATTCTACATACAAAAGCCCCGCAAAAGAGTATGCGGGGCTTGTAACCATGACTAAATAAACGTTATAAACAGTAATGAAAAATCATTACATGTAGTATATACGCACTGTTCCTTCTCTCATCCAGACTTTAACTGTCGGCTTTGGAGTTTCACCAAATCCACCTTCTGCTTTATATAAAGCATCCGGGTCACGGACTAAGAGCTTGTAAGCTCATCACCGTCGGTAGGGAATTACGCCCTGCCCCGAAGGAAACTTATTCGATTAATTAAGAGTCTAGCACATGTGATGACTAAATAACAACAACTGAATAATTATTCAGATAAAAATACCCATTTGTCTACTGTAAATCGTTCCACTGCTTCCATGTTTGGAATGTATCCGATTCCATCTCCTGTCGGAACCGTAATATAACCTTCATTAGCCACTACTTCTGGTGTAATAATATCTTGTTCCCAGTAACGTGAAGACCCCGCTGTGTCACCAGGGAGCGTGAAATTAGGTAATGTTGTCAATGCTATGTTTTGCGCTCGGCCAATACCCGATTCCAGCATGCCGCCACACCATACATCGATCCCTTTTGTAGCACAATAATCATGAATTTTCTTTGCTTCTGACAAGCCACCCACTCTACCAGTTTTCACGTTAATAATTTTACAACTACCCAGTTCGATAGCTTTACGCGTATCTTCCAACGAATGAATACTTTCATCTAGACATATTGGTGTCTTAATTTGTTTTTGTAGTGTTGCGTGATCGATAATATCGTCGGAAGCAAGTGGTTGCTCAATCATCATTAAATTAAACTGGTCCAGTTCTTTCAACAACTCTACATCGTCTAGTGTATAAGCAGAGTTCGCATCTGCCATTAACGGTACATCAGGATAGGCTTCTCGAATGGCACGAATCACTTCCACGTCATATCCAGGTTTGATTTTCACTTTAATGCGCTTATATCCCTCTTCTATAAATCCATTAATATCGGCCAATAAATCTTCAACATGTTCCTCAATTCCAATGCTGATACCTACTTCAATACGTTGCCGTTTCCCTCCGAGTGCTGCGGCAAGCGTCATATGGTGATGTTTCGCATATACATCCCATATCGCCCCTTCAATTGTCGCTTTAGCCATATTATTTTTGCGGATATGCCCAAATAAATCACTTACTTCATCGGGATGTGAAATAGTCTTGCCAAGCACTGCAGGAATCAGGAAATCACGCAGCATGTGAATCGTCGTTTCGGTCGTTTCTTCACTATACCAAGGTGCCGTAAACGCAACCGACTCTCCCCATCCCTCATGCCCGTCCGCGTCCGTGACAGTTGCCAAAAGGAAATCTTTCTGCTGTATCGTTCCGAAACTTGTTGTAAATGGATGTTTCATCGTCATATTCATTCTACGAATTGTAATCGAGTTAATTTTCATTGGATAAGCTCCTTTAATTTTGCAACGGAATGATGGATCGTTTACAGAAACGATAGTACTGGACAGGTTCTTCTGTTCTGCATACATCGACCAAAGCGAACCCTTCATCACACAGTTGTTGAAATATATTTCTCGTTTCCATTCGCCATTCATAGGCAAATTGCGGATTTTCTTTCTTCATCAATTGAATTTGTTTGGGTACTGGCACTTCTATCGCTTCTGCCTCCAGCCAATCATTCGTTTCCGGCAAAAGTACGACAGGGTGTGAATCTTCACTCAAGTGAATTTGAAAAGGACGACTATATGTGAGATCAGGTTGCCATTTCTCCAACACACGCGGACTATCAATCCACCAGGCCACTTGAAAACGATCAGTCGGTAAGCCTTTGTTTAACCCATCGTCCATACTTCCATAGCAATTAACTATATAGTCATAGCACACACCGTATAACTTTGAAGTATTTAAGTAGGCGTTGCGACTTTCGAGCGGATCGAATGTCCAGACGATCAATCGATATCCCATTTCCCGCGCCAGACGAAGTTGTTCTTCTTTTAAAAGCTTACCAATGCCCATCATTTGAAATTCTTCATCTACCGCAAGCATGTGAGAGCATAGATATACTTCCCCTTCTGAATATCCTGCAAAGCTATAGGAATAGCCAATCAAACGATTTTCTAGAAATGCTCCGACAATTAAGCCACCATTTTTGACTGCAGTGATGGTTTGATGGACAGGAATAGGTTCCATTCCCCAAATCCGCTTCTCAAGTTTTTGTACGGAATAAATGTCTTCGATAGCTGTCACTTTTCTAACTTTTATATCCTTCCTCATACTGTCACCTTCTATTTTTTAGATTGGAATGTTAATTCGATGGCTGTTGTCAAAATTTCGACTCCTGTTGCCAATGCATCTTGATTAAACGTCATATATGGATGGTGAAGTCCTGGTGTTAAGCCACATCCCAATCCAAGCATTGTACTTTTGACACTCGGTCGGCGGACAGAATAAAAGTGAAAATCTTCTCCTCCGGGTGTGACGACAGTACGTGTAGCCTTCTCTTCGCCAATTACTTTAACAATCGCCTGATACATAAGATCTTCCGCTTCGGCATCTACTTCCGCTGCGACCATTTCCGCCATTATTTTATAGTTAATTTCTACATCGTATTGTCTTTCAACCGCTTGAATTACACGTTCCACTTGTTCATATAATTCGTCCATGACACCATTTTCTTGGGCACGTAAATCCAAACTGAATTTCGCGTTTCCTGGAATAATATTTGCGGATTTGCCTCCCGCTTGGAACATCGTCATCTTTGCTGTATGGGAAACCATCGGATTACAATGAATGGACTGCAAGCCTCCCACTAACGAAGCACCAACCTCGATAGCATTCTTTCCTTGATGTGGCCTTGCGCCATGTGCTTCCGTCCCCTTTATCGTTCCACTAATCATCTTCGCCGCCCCGTGACGCAGGGAAGCAGCGGAGTAACCGTCCGCCATTTCATCTGCAGCCCGTACATGAACGCCAAATAAATAATCGATATCATCGATCAATCCCTGCTCAAGAACAGCTAACGCACCTTCGCCCTTCTCTTCTGCTGGCTGGAAGAATACTTTCAATGTTCCTTTTTGAGGAATACCACGCTCTTTTGCCATAAGCAAGGCGCCAATTCCCATGGTCATATGTCCATCATGTCCGCATGAGTGATTCGCTTGATAAACACCATCTACTTCTTGCCACAATGCATCTATATCCACGCGTAATCCGACTACTGGCTTACCTTCACCAATCGTCACGGATAAACCTGTTATTCCATCAAATACATTCACATGAAATCCTTCACTCTCAAGAAATTCTTTCAAGTAAGTTGTTGTTTCTGTTTCCTTCCAACTGACTTCCGGATGACTGTGTAAATGCGCAAACACTTCATCTAGTTTCGGCTTCAGTAACTGTACTTGCTCATTCATTAAGACGCCTCCTAATATCTGTCGTTCATTGTTATCTATCGCATGATTTAATCCTGACTTTTCAAACTTCTCAATAATTCTAACATAAAAAAGACTTCTCTTTCACATCGTGTGAAAGGAAGTCTTTTTTGTATTCACTAAAAAGTCCAAAGAATCATCATACCAAATAATAGCGTCATGTAATTGACTGAATATAAGAACATGAAGTTAGCCCACTTATAATCATCTTTTGCATAAAACCCGTAGATACTAGCCGCAATATATCCAAGGTTCATCAATGTCGCGATGATAATGAAAGTAGTACCGAACATCGTTAATAAAAACGGTAACGGCAATAAACATAATACATAAACCAACATTTGGCGCTTAGTGAAATTAAATCCATAAACAACAGGCAACATCGCTACGTTAGCCGCGCTATAATCTTTATACTTTTTCATAGCAATTGCAAATGTATGAGGCATTTGCCAAATGAATAGTATAGCAACCAAAACAATAGGTACGATATGATCCGCCGACATAATAGCTGCCCATCCTATGAGGGGAGTTACTGCTCCCGACACACTACCAATGACTGTATTTAATGTATATTTACGTTTAGACCACATGGTATAGGGTATTACATACGTAAACCATCCGATAAATGCATAAATCGCCGCTTCTAAAGTAGTGAATAATAATAATAACATGCCAATCCCCGATAATATCAAACCGGTTTTTAATACGGTTTTCAAAGCAAAACTTCCTGTCACAGTCGGACGTTTTTTCGTTCTCTCCATCACCGTATCAATATCAGAATCAAACCAGTTATTCATTACAAGTGCACCTGCAACTAAAAAGGTGCTACCTATCATGGTTAGCAGAAACACACCCCAGTTACCTGTAAGTGTCATACCTGAAAAATATAGTGCCAACCAAAACCCCGTAAAAACCGGAAAGACATTCGCGATTAATACAGGTCCTTTAACTAATGATTTAATATCCGAGAAGAAGGTAGACGCCGAGCGGCTTTGAGTCGTACTCGAAACAACATGGGCTTCTTTCGTCATATGGGTCCGTTCTCCTTTTACGTTACATTTAAATATTTTTTCCATTCGTACATATAACTATATCATTTTCTTAAAAGTAAAATCAAAAAATCAAGACGATTCCTTTTAAACTGTTACAAAGATTTGTCCAAAGTGCATAAATAAACATATCGCACGATAAAATTTCCTTTTATATACACAGTCAACATATTATATATTATCATTTCCCCTATGATTCGACAAAGCACGAACCTTTACCCCCTATAGGTTAACACCTTAGTTTATCCACCATAATCAATCGAATGTCATTAATTTTTTTATTATAAAACGCAGCTGAATATCTCTTTAAAATCGCATGAAACCGAGAGTTGTCTTAATAATTAAATTGATATTAATTTAATTATCCTGTAAACTCGTGTAATAGTATCGCGAGAATAATGATGGTTTTTCCTTGATCTCTTGAACTATCTACATATTATAACTTATGTCTGATTTTAAGATATCCGAGCAAAAAACAGCATTTCGTGATGAAAAAATTATAAAAAGAAAGGGTTTGATTTTTTGAGAAAGTTTATGTTATTTTTATCTGTCTTTACATTACTACTATTAACTGCGTGTGGTAACAGTGACAGCAAAGATTCAATTAGCACAATTAAACTAGCAGATGCAGGATGGGATAGTATTCGGTTCCACAACGGCATTGCACAAATCATTTTAGAAGAAGGCTACGGCTATGATACGGAAATAGTAAACGGTACTTCTTCTGCAACATTGCAAGCGTTACAGCAAGGTGATCTACACGTTTATACAGAAGTTTGGTCTGATAACTTGGGTGACGCGTATACAAAAGCAATCGACAGTGGAGACATTGAATCCGTTTCAACAAACTTCGACGATAACTCACAAGGCCTGTATGTCCCTACATACGTTATTAAAGGCGATCCAGAGCGTAATATTGAGGCAGTAGCTCCGGATTTGAAAACAGTAAAAGACTTAGAAAAGTATCCCGAACTATTCCAAGATCCTGAAAACAAGGATAAGGGACGGATCATCGGTGCACCATCTAGCTGGATAGTTAGTAAACACTTAGATGAAAAGTTAACTACTTATGGATTAAATGAAAAGTTTACGTATTTAGCTCCAGGTTCAGACTCATCTATCGTAGCGGACTTAGCTAGCGCATATAAAAAAGGTGAGCCTTGGGTTGGGTATTACTGGTCACCTACTTGGGTCACTGCAACATATGACTTAACACTTTTAGAAGACGAGCCATTTGATCAAGAGGCTTGGGATAAAGATAAGTCTGGTGAATTCCCTCCTAATGATGTCTACGTCAGTGTCCATAAAGACTTGAAAACACAAGCTCCTGAAGTAGTAGAGTTCTTCAGCCATTACGAAACTAGCAGTGCTTTAACAGAAGATGCATTAAAATATATGGGTGAAAATGAAGCTAGTCCAGAAGATACTGCAAAGTGGTTCATGAAAGAAAATGAAGAACTTTGGACTTCATGGGTGCCTGAAGATGTTGCGGAAAAAGTAAAAGCAGCACTGTAATACATTATAGATTTTCGGGGTGGACGCTTTCCGCTCCACCCTTTTTAATTTGCACGAATACTAAAAGTAGAGAAAGAGAGGGACAAGCTAGTACGTCCTAGCTTACTGCCTATGAATGAATTCCCTAACGTCAGAATACCTATAGGAGATTATGTAGAAAAGTTTATTGATTTTCTTGCAATGAATTTTGGCTGGCTATTTGATTTCATCTTCACTATTGCCTCCACTACAATCCGAACGATTGAAACAGCTTTACTCGCTACACCTTGGTGGGCCATCATGATTGTGGTTTTCCTACTTGGTTGGTATTTAAATTCCGTTTTAAACGGTATTATGTTTGCCGCCTTTATCTTTTTGATTGGATCCTTCAATTTATGGGAAGATACGATGACAACAGTTGCTATTATCGTCATTTCAGTTGTACTATCCCTTGCGATCGGTATTCCAGTCGGCATCTTAATGGCATTTAGTAAAACATTTTCCGTCATCATGCGTCCTCTATTGGATGCCATGCAGACAATGCCTACATTCGTCTACTTGATACCCGTAATATTCTTTTTCCCTCTGGGGAACGTTCCCGCAATCATTGCGACCATCATTTATGCGTTACCTCCAGTGATCCGTTTAACAGAACTTGGTATTCGAAACGTTGATTCTGAAGTGATTGAGTCTGCAGAATCATTTGGCTCTTCTCGAAACCAAATGTTAATGAAAGTACAATTACCACAAGCATTGCCTACTATGATGGCAGGAATCAACCAAACGACGATGATGGCCTTATCCATGGCTGTTGTCGGTTCCATGGTTGGTGCTCACGGTTTGGGTGAACGTGTACTATTCTCTATTAACCAAATCAATATTTCACTAGGATTCGAAGCAGGTATCAGTATCGTGTTCTTAGCGATTATTATTGACCGTTTAACAAATGGAGTAGCAAACCGCCTACAAAATACAGGGAGGAGATCAGCATGACCGTTAAACTTAAAGTAGAAAATGTCACCAAGATCTTTGGTCCTCGCCCGAAGAAAGTCATTCCTATGATCGAAAAAGGAACTACTAAGCGGGAAATCCTTGAAAAGACTGGACATACAGTAGGTGTCTATAATGCCAACATGGAAATCATGGAAGGTGAAACTTTTGTAATTATGGGGCTATCTGGAAGTGGTAAATCAACACTGATCCGTTGCTTCAACTTGTTGAACAAGCCTACGTCAGGTGCAATTTATGTAGATGGTGAGAATATTGTCAAGTACAATAAAGAACAATTGAAATTTTACCGTCAGAAGAAAATCGCAATGGTCTTCCAGCACTTTGGTTTATTCAGCCATAGGACCGTTATAGAAAACATTGAATACGGTCTAGAAATTCGCGGACTATCGAAGAGTGAGCGTCGCGATATCGCACAAAAACATATTGAGACGGTCGGTCTGAAAGGGTATGAAAATCAATATCCTGATGAATTGTCAGGCGGTATGCGGCAGCGTGTCGGTATTGCACGTGCTTTGACAAATGATCCCGATATTCTATTAATGGACGAGCCATTCAGTGCGCTCGATCCGCTTATTCGCAGAGAGATGCAAATGGAACTTTTGGATATTCAAACACGTCTTCAAAAAACGATCATCTTCATCACACATGATGTCAACGAAGCATTCCGTATTGGTGACCGCGTGGCGGTTATGAAAGATGGTCACGTAGAGCAAATCGGTACTCCGGAAGAGTTATTAGAAACACCTGCAAACGATTATATTATGGACTTCACTCGTGAAATCGACCGTTCGAAAGTGTTACAAGCTATGAATATCATGTCAAAGCCATTGAGTGTTATGAATGGTAAAGATGGTTTGCATGTCGCGATCAAGAATATGAAGGAGAACGGTATTTCTAGTGTCTTCATTACGAATCGTGAACGACAGTTGCTTGGCTTAGTAACAATCGACTGTGCGATTGAAGGCGTGAAAAACAAAAAAACATTAGATGAAGTGATGACAACTGATGTATTGACCGCTACTCCTGAGGAATATGTACAAGACATAATTCCCCGTGTACTAGATTCCAAATACCCACTTGTTGTTATAGATGAAACGAACCGAATTGAAGGTATTATTTTACGGGTTCATATACTTTCAAGCATAATTAGCAACTCCGCTGATGATGAAGAAGATGAGGAGACACTAATTAATCCAGTCGAAACAGTTAAAGTAGCTGAATAACAAAAAAGGGAAGAATGGGCCTGCCCACTCTTCCCTTTTTATTAGTTTTTTCCGGAAACACCGGCACTTTCAAAGGTTGCCATTTCATTGATCATCAACACAGCTGATCGAATGATACTGAATGCAACTGCTGCACCTGTACCTTCCCCTAAACGCATGGACAAAGACAGAATGGGTTCTTTTCCTAAATATTGAAATGCCTTTTGATGTCCCGGTTCCACGGATTGATGACCAAGTAACATATATCCTGTTGCGCCTTGGCTTATAGCTTCCGCCACACAAGCTGCCGCAGTAGAGATAAATCCGTCTAAAATGATAGGTACGCGCTTAGAAGCGGCCGCAAGCATTGCTCCTACCATCGCAGCCAATTCTAGACCACCAACCTTACGTAGCACGTCATAGCCGTCTGAAGAATTAGGCTGATGAAGAGCTAGCGCTTCCCGAACTACTGTAATCTTATGAAGATGTTGTTTAGACGATATTCCTGTTCCGTAACCAACGAGTTCTTCCGGATCTAAACCTGTTATGGCCGCCACTACAGCACTGCTTGTCGTAGTATTACCAATACCGACTTCCCCTACTACTAAGAAATCTACACCTTTTTCAAATAGCGCCATCGCTTCTTCATAGCCAATCTCCAGCGCTTTCTCTACTTCTTCCTGAGTCATCGCCTCGGTACGTAGAAAGTTCTCCGACCCCTGTCGAATCTTCCGGTCTTTCACGGGTGCTGAAAACGACTCTCCCATCACACCCACGTCAACCAATGAAAATTCTGCTTGTTGCTGTCTGCTGAATACATTGATTGCTGCTCCGCCTACCGCCATATTCTGTACCATCTGACGTGTGACTAGTTGTGGGAATGCTGAAATCCCTTCTTCTACAATTCCGTGATCTGCTGCGAATACTAATACACCTAATCGATTTATGCTAGGCTGTTTCCGACCTTGTATCTCTGCCAACGTAATTACGATTTCTTCAAGTTTCCCTAAACTTCCGATAGGTTTCGTCAATGTATCTACATACGCTTTTGCTTCCACTCCTGCCGAGACGTCCAAGGCAGGGATAGTATACTGTTTCAAGTGATGACCTTCTTTCTTATTATGTACAAACATTCATTAGTTTTCTATTTAAGTATATCAGTAGACCTTAATGAGTATCCAATTAAATAACTAGTATGCAAATAATGTCGTTTAAAGGTATACTATAGATAGCGGAGGTGTCATACTTTACGCTAGTTACATTACTATCAGAAAAGGGGCGATCCACATGATTAGTGAAAAATTAGCACAAGCGTTGAACGAGCAAATGAATAATGAATTTGCCGCAGCACAAACATACTTATCCATGGCATCTTACTGTGAATATCGCAATTACAGCGGATTTGCGCACTTCTTTCTACAGCAGGTAGAAGAAGAACGTCAACACGCAATGAAAATCTATACTTATTTGAATGATCGCGGGATCCGTGCGATTATTACAGAAACACCTGCACCAACTACTTCATTTGATAACTTGGTCCACACGTTTGAAGTGGCATTATTACAAGAAAAAGAAGTAACAAAATCATTTTATCAAATCATGGATATGGCATGGGAAGAAAAGGAACATGCAACGATTTCTTTCCTGAACTGGTTCCTTGACGAGCAAGTAGAAGAGGAAGCAACATTCGATAGACATATCGAATATTTGAAGCGGATCCGTGACGATAAGAACGCATTGTTCATCTACGAGAAAGAACTTTCCACACGTTCATTTGAAGCCGAATAAAAATCAGGCAAGCTAGTGGTCCATAGACCTCTTGCTTGCCTGCTCTAATTCAGTTATACGGTTCAAACACGTTTCACATATACAACGTTTGTACAGGTCTTCTTCTGGTATTTGTCGAAACACTTCTTGCGGAAAGGTCATCTTTGTACACCAGCAATGTTCGTCACTTTCCATTGTATTACCACACAAATTATTCCCCCGACAAATCGGACATTCGCTTTTCATGTATTCCCCTTTCTACAACCGATGCTTGTCCAGCTCGGCCGTATTTTTCTTCTCTAACTCCTCTACACGTTCTTCTAATTCCTTATTACGTTTCATACTTTCCATCGAATACAAACCTGCTAGTAAAGCGACCACAAATGTTGCGTAGTTAAACCACTCCATACATTCCGCCCCTTTTTTACTTTTGTTTTTTCAAAAACATTTCATACACTTTTTTCAATGTGTCAGGTGTGAGTTCCATATTATGTTCATACATATATTTCACTGCATATCCTAGCGCAACTGTCATAGACCCGGCAACACTTGCGGCAACGACCATTCCTGCACCCGGAATCACTTTAACGATTTGACGGAAAGCTGTTTTTCCGATATTCCCTACGATCGTTGCAATGATCAGCTCCTTGGCGTGGTCTTTCGTAATCGGTTTTCCATATAATGTAGATAACTTCAACATGAGGCCCACTTGCAATGTTGTCAACGGTATAAAGTCAGCACCCGGAATGGGAACTGCTCCAATCGTAGCCGCTGATGCACCTGCTGCAAGAATCCATCGTTTAGCAATGGACGACTTATCGTTCATATGCGCTGCGAGTAATAGATCTTTATTAACATCTTTTAATTGTTGTAGGATCTCTTTTTGCAGGAATTCCATTTGTTCTCCTGTCTTTGAAGAGATTGGAATAACCGGATAGGCAAATCCAGTATGCTCCAAAACATAGTTCACTAAACTCGGAATATCATCAGCTGCATCTATTTTATTGAGTACGAGAATGATTTTCTTATTGAGCGTGGCAATCTTATTTAATGATTTTAGTTCCGTATCTGACAATACCGTACCCGCTGCATTCAAGAAAAATAAAATCACATCTGCTTGATTATAAAATTTTAGCGTCTCATTTGAATGTTCCTGATAAATATCATCAAGACCCGGTGTATCAACAAACAGTATATTGTCTGTGTAATAAAACTTTTTAACTTCCTTCGTTTCCCCTGGCTGCGCTCCCACTTCTGCTACATCTTTTTGCATAAGACGATTCAGTGTAGATGACTTCCCTGCATTGATGTCCCCGACCATCGCAATAAGAATTTCTTTTTGTAGTTGTTCATTGATTAGATCAGATTCTTGTTTAAACACTTCATCAAATGATTCATCTGACATGAAATTTGGTGTTTTCATTGTAGCACTCCTATTCATTGAATTTGATTATTCAGATTATCTCATTGTAAAAAAGAGCATCAGTCATTCACCTACTCTTGACTGATGCTCAACGCTATTTTTCTGGTTACTTAGTAATAAGGTGAAATCAATATATACACAAGTACTCCGGTAAAGCTAACATATAACCATATAGGCATCGTCCAACGTGCAATTTTGCGGTGGCGCGGGATTTCCATATTCCATGCTCTTGCGACACTTGTTAGTGCGAGTGGAACGATTGCAGCAGCTAACACGATGTGTGAGAACAAGATGAAGTAATAGAATCCAGCCAAGAAACCACTACCACCAAACGGTGTGGACTCTGATAAAAAGTGATACGCGACATACGTCACTAAAAATAAAGCGGTTGTCCCAAATGCTGCATAGATAAAACGTTCATGCAATTTGATATTTTTCTTCAAGATCGCGACTAATGCACAGACAAGAAAAATAAAGGTGAAAGTGTTAAATATGGCATTCAATAGAGGCAAGATTGTAATATCAAATGCTGTGAAGTTTTCTACACCCGGCATGCCTGCCAAGATGCCAATCGCACCGATGAGAATGACTGAGATAATGATAATCGCCGGACGGTAATTCCTTTTCTTGAAATTTGCAGGCGGTGTTGTTTGATTCGAATAGTTCATCTAATAGCACTCCTAATTCTATATTCATAACTACCCTATATCGTACCATACGTAACATGCTATGCAGATCATAATTGTGTCGATTTTTGAAATTGCTCTTCCGTTTCTTCTCTGAATTCATTAATCACTTTTATAAATTTTGCAATGGTCGGTGTTAAATAAGAATCTGCACGTCGTACAAATACCGTTTTAATTTGGCTGTATTTGGGCGGCAGATGATAGCAATAGACTGATCCCTGATCTAACAAATGAGAAACAGTTGATCTCGGAACGAATGTCACGCCTAATCCTGCCGCCACACTGCCGAGAATCGTCTCCAATGTTCCAAACTCCATCATTTTCGTCGGCTTGAATTGCTCAGCTTCAAGCCATGACTCTAAACGAGCTCGATAACCACAACCCTTTCTGAAACAAAGAATTGGCTCATCTTTAATATCTTCAATGGATTGGAATGGTTTACTCGAAAGCAACACGAGTTCTTCTTCGAGTACATCATGGACAGCTAAGTCGGGATGCGTAGTTCCTTCTGAGATGAAAGCTCCGTCTAGTTGATGGTTCAGGACCTTAGACTGCAATCGTTCTGTTACACCTGTCAATAGTGAAATATCGACTTGCTTATATTTTTTATTATACCTCGACAGAATAATTGGCAATTTGATGACCGTTTCAACCGAGCCTAGCTCAAGCTTTCCTGTAGGTTCTTTGTCATTCTGCACGATTTTCCTCATTTCATTCGTTAGCGATAAAATCTTCTCGCTGTATATGAGAAGTCGTTTCCCTTCAGGCGTCAAGATCATTCCTCGGTTGTGTCGGTTAAATAACGGCGTCTTTAATTCCGCTTCGAGCTTTTGTATACGCGACGTGATATTTGACTGTACGTAACGTAATTCTTTAGCAGCCGCCGTGATCGTTCCTTTCTCTGCGACCATCTGGAATATCTCTAAGTCTTTAAATTCCATGGTTAGCCTCCTAGTAAAACACTCTTATGTATATGATATCAATAAAATCGATAGTAGTCATCATTATTATTCGTTTTACGTGATGTCCAATATAGTGTTTACTAGAAGTAGTACTTCAAGGAGGTTAGGTCTGTTGAAAAACAAAATTATCTGGGGAGCGTTTTTGTGCTTTATAGCTAGTGTGTCATGGGGTGCAATGTTCCCAGTTGCCAATAGCGCATTCAAAAATATAGACCCGTTCTATTTCACATTAATTCGTTATGTTTCGGTAACATTTCTACTCGTCATTATTTTATGGTTTAAAGAAGGGACACGGGCTTTCCGCTTTGAAAAGAGAGGTTTATCCCTTTGGTTCTTCGGGACAATGGCATTCGTTGTCTATAACCTCTTCATTTTCTGGGGGCAAGATTTAATGGGACAACCCGGAACGATGGTAGCATCTATTTCAGAAGCTATGATGCCGATGATTTCTATTGTTATTGTCTGGATGATTAGTAGACATAAACCACATGGCTTCACGCTCACTTGTGTGTTTACTGCCTTTGTCGGTGTAATGCTTGTGATCACAAAAGGCGACTTACGCACATTCCTCACAGCAACAGATGACATTGTACCTTCATTACTCATCTTCATTGCGGTAATTGGCTGGGTCATTTATACAATGGGTGGAAATCGATTTAGTGAATGGTCAGCATTGCGTTATTCTACGTTAAGCTGTCTACTTGGTACATTCACTGCTTGTATAGTGGTATTCTTCGTAACGTTGACAGGTTATATTTCAGTCCCGACTATGGATACATTACAAGTGGTAACACCGCACATGTTGTTTATGATTGCATTCCCGGGTATCATTGCGTTAGTAGGTTGGAATGTCGGTGTACGCATCTTGTCTCCATTGAATGGTTTATTGTTTATTAATTTCGTGCCGGTGACCACACTGGTAATTTCCTATATTCAAGGATACCAGTTAACAATTTTTGATTACATCGGGACGGTGTTTATTATCGCGGCGTTGTTAGGAAATAATATATTCCTTCGGATACAGCAGAAGCGCAAAGATGAGGCCCGTCAATATAAGAAACATAGTATACAGCCTAGTGTGTAATTCAAATTGAGAAATGTACTGCATGAATTGCACAAAAAACAAAGAGGTATTCCAGGAATTTGGAATATCTCTTTGTTTTTGAAATTCTGACTTCCATTCGCTTTGTAGATGAACATTTTACATGTCCAGCGGTAGACTTTGCGGTTTATTATTCCTGCTTCGTCTAGTAGATTCATCCCTACAGAGATGCTGAAATATCCAATAATACTACTTGGTCAAGGTACAACAATATTTATAATTACTTCTACTGTATGAATACCCTACTTTAACTCACCAATTTACACAGTTGTATTTCCACAATATCCATAGCAGTAAAGTCTAGTCAATTGATTTATACTAGGCAATCTTTTACACTGTCTAGACATTAAATGATTTAAGCAGGAGTGAACGCATATGAAGAAATGGTGGCTATTACCTGCACTCGCCGTTTTTTTGGCTGCATGCGGTAACGATGAGGAAGCAAAGCCTGTAGAAGATGAGGATATTGCAGTTGATGTAATTGAGCCTGAGGATGAACCGGAAGTAACTGAACCTGATGAGACTGAAACACCTACAGAAGAAGCACCTGCTGAAGAGATACCTGCCGATGAACCGAACGCTTCATACGAACCTTCCAATTCTAATTTGTTAGGGCATGAAGAAGCCGAGGTATTGGCAGAGCATATTCCGTTGGACGAGTTAACAGCTCAAGTAGAAGCGAATAATCAAGGCAAACATATTATTCTTTTTGAAAATAAAAGCGGAAAAAAAGTGTATAAAAGTATCTTCATTAAGCATGATAATCATTTAAAGATTATTGATTTGAATGGTGATAAATTATTGTTTGAAGGTAAGCTGTAAGACAGATAAAAAGCGCACAGACATCCATTGTCTGTGCGCTTTTTTCATTTCAAATATCTTCTGGCTGATACATATTCCGATTTATACGGTTCTAGCGTCATAGGGATGATCTCCACTGTACGCTTTGGGTTCGGTGCATGAATCATTTGACCGTTTCCTGCATACATCCCGACATGGTGGATGATACCTTTACCTTTGTTGTAAGCAAAGAACAGTAAGTCTCCAGGTTGCAAATCCTTCTTCTGCACTAACTTTCCATTTAATGCTTGAACAGATGCATCACGTGGTATATCGATACCATGCTGACGATAGACAGAATAAGTAAATCCTGAGCAGTCGAGGCCAAATCCTGAAGTGCCTGCCCATAGATACGTTAATCCGTCAAAGAGTTTGGCTGTCTCCATGATTTGCTGTGTTGTTGGCTTTGGCATGACGCCATCTGCCCCAACTACCTTCACTGCAGTTTTGTCAATGTACTTTATCCCGTCAGCAGGTGTTTGGACAGCGAGCTTGTTATCCATAACATGAACTATTGGCAACGTCGTATTGAAGCTGATGGAACGGAAAGATTGCTTGCCACTTTCATCCATCGTAAGTGAAGCTGACTTCTTTGTCACCATAGCTGTGTCGCATGTTGCATAGTTAGGATATACGGTCGTTACATGATTCTTCAACATCCATCCAGGATAACCTGCAGCATTTTTAGGGGAGCTTTGATCAACTACTGCCACTTGCACCCAGTCCCCTTTTGTTTGTAGAACTTTTACCGTTTGACCATATAGTGCTTGAGTTTCTAATTTACCTACTAGCCATTGTTTTTCACGTAAACTCATCGCAGCAACCCACTTCGTAATATCAGGCGATTTGTTTGTGGCATAAGCATCTACTGTTCGCGATTTTCCTGGCTCTTTCCAGAGTGTCGTCACAGGAACATTTACTGTTTGCACTGGTGTATTATTCGGCTTAAAACACGCAGATTGTTCTCTGAAGTCAGGCTCAAGAATTCGTGCAAGAAATACTGCAAAGTGTCCACGAGTTAACGTTTGATTCGGTTTAAACGTGTTATCCAAATAGCCTGTCGTAACCGCATTTACAGATAGCTTTTGAATGTCCGATAAACCCCAATATGTTGCAGGCACATCACGGAATCGATACGTAGATTTACCCTTCAGATCGAATGCTCGAACGAATACCGCCGCCATTTGCCCACGTTTTAGATTACCATACGGTTGAAATTCATTTTTCTCGTTGCCCATGAAAATACCTTCATCAACCATTGCAGCGATGAGTGCGTAGTGGGAATGAGACACCTTTACGTCAGACAGCTTTGCATCAGGTCTATTCTCTACAGGAATTTTTAGTGCGCGTTGGATCATCCCTGAGGCTTCGAGGCGTGTGATCGGTTCGTTTACACGATATTTGGTATTTGGTTTTTCTATGATGATTCCTTTTTCAACTAAATAGTGTATTTCATCAGCTGCCGAGTGCTGGGGACGTACATCTTGAAAGACACTGGCAAGCGAGGTGGTTGGGAATGCATATAGGACCAGCATTATCGTTAGCGCTAGTGCGCATATCTTTTTCAAGTCTAGGACACTTCCATTCTCTTAAGTTGTTTTTCCTTAACTATACCTGAGGAATAATTCTTTGTATAGAAAGAATTCCAAAAAGTGTAACTGCATTTGACTTGTACACATGCAAAAAAAATCTCCCTTGAAGTGTTGTAACTTCGGGGAGATCTTTTGTTTACTGAATAGCAGTTCGCAGACTACTTTAATTCAATTTGTGATTACGTTAATATGTTCTTTAAAATTGCTACCGCTTGATCGATTTCTTCTTTTGATACTGTCAGCGGTGGTAATAGACGGATGACATTCGTTCCAGCAGGCACAAGGAGTAATCCCTGTTTTTCGGCCGCTTGGATGAATGGGGCGATTTCTTTATTTGAATGAATTCCAACTAATAAGCCCTGACCCCGAATCGAGTATTTATCATTTGGTAGTTCTGATTGGAGTTGTATCTTCAGGTACGCAGACTTTTCTTGAACATCCTGTAAGAAGGCAGGATCAAACACATGATTAACTACAGTTTGGGCAACTGAGATGGCTAATGGATTTCCGCCAAACGTTGTACCATGTGCGCCAGGTCCGAAGGTATCGAACAGCTCTTCGCCAGCTAGCAAAGCTCCAATCGGGAAACCGCCACCCAGACCTTTAGCAAGTGAGACAATATCAGGTTTTAATGCAGTTTGCTCGTAGGCATAGCGAGTTCCTGTACGTCCAATTCCTGTCTGAACTTCATCGATAATGAGGAGAATATTATGTTCATTACAGGCAGCCATAACCGCTTCAGCAAAAGCCGGTTCGATAGAGTTAACCCCACCTTCTGCTTGGATGACTTCTAGCATGATGGCAGCCACGCTATCGTTAGTTGCTTGTTTTAAAGACTCGACATCATTAAATGGCAATGCTTCAAAACTTTGAAGCATCGGGCCGAATCCTTGTTGGATTTTATCTTGACCGGTAGCAGCCATTGCGCCAAAGGTCCGCCCATGGAATGACTGTTTGAACGATAAGATATGGTGCTTGCCTGTATGTTTACGTGCTAGTTTAATCGCCGCTTCATTTGCTTCAGCTCCACTGTTACAAAATAACGCATATGACAGATCCGTATTTTTCGTTAATGATTCAGCAATTTTCTCCTGTTCTGGACTTTCAAATAAATTGGAAATATGCCATAACTTTTCGCTTTGTTCTTGCAAAGCTTTAACAATTGCAGGATGAGCATGTCCTAAACTGACGACTGCGATGCCGCTAGTAAAGTCTAAATAATCCTTCCCTTTATCGTCTGTCACTACGGTACCCTGTCCTTTTACGAGATGTACCGCACGTCTTGCATAGTTATTGAATAAATACGTCACGCGATTGCCTCCTCCTTGGTAATGACCGTGCCTTTTAATTTCTGACAGACGATCTGTACAGATGGAATACCCGCTTCTAGACAATCTATTGCCGCCATTACTTTCGGAATCATTCCTCCATAGATATCTTCTGATTTAATCCAGCCATAAATAGCTTGCGGTACCACTTCTGTCTGGGGCTGATCTTGAATCCGGATTCCTGATGTATCTGTCACCAATAATAAACTTTCCGCTTCGACCGCTAATGCAATTTGACTCGCGACTGTATCCGCGTTGACATTCAATGGATCACCAGTAGCAGTTGTACCGATACAAGAGATAACAGGAATAACTCCTGCATCCGATAGCGCATCCAAAACTTCTGTTTTAACTGTTTTAATTTCTCCCACATAACCATAGGTTTCAAAATCAAGTACATCACATGTAAATAAGTTCGCATCGAATCCACTTAATCCAACCGCCTTGATTCCTTCGTGATTGAAACGATGAACGAGCGCTGGATTCACTTGGCCAATCATGATTGACTGAACGATATCAATTGCTTCAGCAGACGTAACACGGAACCCATTGACAACAGTCGAAGCGACACCACGATTTTCAAGTTCTTGATTAATGTTTGGTCCCCCACCATGAACAATAATTACTTGAACACCATCTTGCTGTAATTTCTTCACACCCTGGAAAAAATTATCGCTTAATTCGTCTAGCATACTGCCGCCTAGTTTAATAACTTGTCTTTTACGTGCGGTATGTTGCGTTAATTTGGACGTAATCATAAGTAAGATCGCACCCCCATGCCATTCCTTGCCCAGCTCCCTGGTTTAACTCTATTGCAAATTTCACTTCATGCTGTTTAAGGTAAATTAACAATTTCTCTTCTGAAAACGGAATAGGTTCTCCGCCTTCTACTACTACAGTGTCACCGATATAGATTTTGATATCTTCCGGATCTATTGTGGCTCCGCTATATCCAACTGCCGCAATAATTCTTCCCCAGTTCGCGTCACAGCCAAATACTGCCGTCTTGACAAGCGGTGAGCCGACAACAGATTTTGCGATTTGACGCGCTTGTTCATCCGAAACTGCACCTGTCACTTTCGCTTCGATCAATTTGGTAGCACCTTCTCCATCTTTAGCGATCATTTTTGCCAAATCACGTGATACGGCATGCAATGCATCGATGAAAGATTGCCATTCGCGATGATCCGGAGTTAATGAGTGGTTACCCGCTAGCCCGTTTGCCATGACGAGAACCATGTCATTTGTTGACGTATCACCGTCTACTGTAATGGAGTTGAATGTTACATCTGTAATTTCTTTTAGTGCTGTTTGTAAATGCTCAGATTCAATATGGGCGTCGGTTGTGATGAAGCCAAGCATCGTCGCCATATTTGGTTCGATCATTCCTGAACCTTTTGCAACACCCGCTACCACTACTTCACGATCATCGATCACCGTTGCATAGGCAGTATTTTTCGTAACGGTATCTGTTGTTAAAATTGCTTGTGAAAATTGAATGGAACCTTCTAATGTGTCCATCGGTTGAAGCTTTTCAATACCTGATAGTAAAGGAACCATATTCATTTGTTCACCAATCACACCTGTTGAAGCAATCCCTACAAGATTGGAATCAATACCTAAGTGCTCTGCGGTTTTTTGTTGCATAGTTATTGCGTCTTGCATGCCTTGCTTTCCTGTACATGCATTCGCGTTACCGGAGTTAATAACGACCGCTTGCATTTTTTGTGTCTCATTGACAACTTTTTTTGTGACTTGAAGTGGAGCTGCCTGGATTACATTCGTTGTGAAGACACCCGCAACACTCGCTGGCACTTCGCTGACTAATAGAGCTAAATCATTTTTCTTATGTTTTAGCCCACAGTGAATGCCGACTGCCTTGAATCCTTTTGGTGAGATAATGTTTTTACGCGAGATGCGCTTCATACTTTCGATAGTTTCCATAGTAGTGCTCCCCCTCTAGTTCTCGTTTCCAAATTCATTGTTTAAATCCATAATGGAATGATATCGATTCCTGTTTTTTCATTTAGATCATATTGGATATTCATATTTTGTATAGCTTGTCCAGCGGCGCCTTTCACCACATTATCAATAACTGCTATAATCGTTGCCTGATTCGTTCGTGGATCTACCTTGACATGGATATCACAATAGTTGGAGCCATATACCTGTTTCGTACTGACCTTTTGTACGTCTGTCAAAATGCGAACGAACGGACTATCTTTATAGGTTTCTTGCAAGCAATTTACCAGCTGTTCTTCCGTTACTTGCCCATTCACTTTCGCATAGCTCGTTGTCATGATACCTCTCGTCATAGGAACAAGATGTGTAGTGAACATAATTGGATCCGGCTGATCGGCAAATGTATTCATTGCCTGTTCAATTTCCGGTATATGCTGATGTTGATGAATCTTGTATATAGAGAAGTTTTCATTTGTTTCACTGAAATGAGTCGCCTGGCTCGGTTTATTACCTGCACCGGATATACCACTTTTTGCATCGATGATCAATTGGCTACCGTCAATTAGTTTGTTTTTTAGTAACGGAAGTAAAGAAAGAAGTACCGCTGTCGGGTAACACCCTGGATTCGCAATTACTTCTGCATCGGCAATATCCTCTTTATTCCATTCAGGAAGTCCGTATACACTTTTCTCCAAATGTTCAATTGGCGGTGCTTCCTTTTGATACCAGTGCTCAAAAGTCGCTTGATCTTTCAATCTGAAATCTCCTGATAAGTCAATCAATTTAGGACCCGATCCGACCAATGGAGGAAGTAACTTAGTTGTAACGCCTGCTGGTGTACTGAAAAACACTGTGTCCAGCTTACTAATATGTTCAGGTTCTATAGCCTTCATCGGCTGATCGTGAATATTCACGAGATGTGGATATTTTTGAGAAAAGATCGTCCCTACTTCTGACGATGTGAATAAATCAATTTGTTCAATTTCCGGATGGTTTTGTAGCAACCGTATCAATTCTAGGCCACCATATCCAGACGCTCCTACGATTCCAACCTTCAACGCCATCACCTCTTTATTCATTAATGACAAGTATACGTATGTATAATTATAAAGTCAACTGTATTTTTATTTATTAACAGTTAACTTATAAATTCTCTTTCCTTTCTTAATAGAAAATCTATAACTTCTTCATCGCTATATGTTATTATTATGGAGTGTATAATATGATCAAATGAATAAGAAACTTTCAGGAGGCTATTATGGTAGATTTATTAAAATTATCCGGTAAAAATATTGTGATTATGGGTGTGGCAAATGAACGTAGTATTGGTTGGGGAGTTGCAAAAGCATTATTCTCAGTCGGTGCGAATGTCATTTTCACCTACCGTAAAGATCGTTCACGTGATAAATTAGAAAAAGCGTTAGCTAAAAGTGATTTTACAGCCACACAAATTGTACAGTGTGATGTGAATAGTGATGAAAGCATCGAACAGGCTTTCAAAATGATTGGCGAAGAAGTTGGTGTTATTCATGGAGTAGTCCATTCCATCGCATTTGCACATCAACAAGACTTGCATAATCCATTCGTCGAAACGACTCGTGAAGGATATGCATTCGCACAAGATTCCAGTGCCTATTCACTGGTAGCAGCAGCACGTGAAGCCCGTCATTATATGACAGAAGGCGGAGCGATCATTACGATGAGTTATTTAGGAGCAGAACGAGTTCTTGAAGGCTATAACGTAATGGGTGTTGCAAAAGCTGCTCTTGAAGCTTCTGTACGCTACTTGGCATCGGAGCTAGGTGAACAAAATATTCGCGTCAATGCAATCTCTGCTGGAGCAGTTCGTACATTATCCGCAAAAGGCGTTCCTTCCTTTAATACTATCCTCAGTCAAATTGAGGAGCGTGCGCCACTAAAACGTAATGTCAAACCTGAAGAGGTTTCAGATATGACAGTGGCAATGTTAAGTAATTTATCGAGTGGCGTGACAGGTGAAGTCATCTATGTAGATGCCGGCTACCACATTATGGGGTAATCTTCTGAAGGATTCTCTTAGGAGAATCCTTTTTTATGAGCTCTTTTCACGAAAATATAACTAATTATCTAAATACATACACTTTTCAAAGTATTTCAGGAGGAATTCCAAATGAATCAATTTACAAAATTTGATACGTTCAAATTAGGGTTGACGATGTTCGCTCTCTTTTTCGGTGCAGGAAATATGATTTTCCCACCGCTACTGGGTCAACTAGCAGGAACACAAACATGGATTACGCTAGTTGGGTTTTTAATAACAGGAGTAGGTCTTCCCTATCTCGGCGTAATTGCAGTTACCATGAGTGGTAGCCAACTAAGTGATTTAGCGAGAAAAGCATCTCCTTTGTTTGCCATGATCTTTCCATTAGTTATATATTTAGCGCTTGGACCGTTCTTCGGTGTTCCGCGTACAGCGACTGTTTCATTCGAAATTGCCGTTTCACCATTTGTACCGGAGTCGTACTCTAGGTTCGCACTGGCGCTCTTATCCATTGTGTTTTTTACAGTGACGATTTGGCTCTCATTTAAGCCAAATAAACTAGTCGATCGATTCGGAAGTATTTTAACTCCCATATTGCTAGCTATCGTAACGCTTATCGTCGTGACTGGTATTATCAAACCAGTCGGTGAAGCGGGCGCGCCGCAAGGATCTTATGCAGAAGATTATTTTTTCAAAGGTTTTATCGAAGGGTATGGAACAATGGACGCAATGGCTGCGCTCGTCTTCGCTATCATTGTAATTAATGCCGTGAAGGCAAAAGGTATTACAGATAGAAAAGCGATTACTTCTATTACGATGAAAGCAGGATCCATTGCAGTTATCGGGTTGAGCTTTGTTTATGCTGGATTAGCCTATTTAGGGATGACGAGTCGCTCTGTAGCAGAAGGCGCCACGAATGGCGGAGATATTTTAGCAAAACTTGCATATGCTTTGATGGGTAATAACGGATTATACTTACTTGGACTTGCAGTCACGTTAGCTTGCTTAACGACTTCAGTTGGACTGACGACTGCTAGTGCTACATATCTTTCTAAAGTCGTACCAAAGATCTCTTATAGAGCGTTTGTGTTTATTATTTGTACGTTTTCTACGATAGTTGCGAATGTCGGTCTCACGCAGTTGCTTGCAGTGACGATTCCTGTACTAGTAGGAGTATATCCTCTAGCCATTGTCTTAATAATCTTCAGATTGTTACACCCATTATTCAAAGGCTATCATGAAGTGTATAATTATGGCTTACTAGCAGCAGGTCTAATTGGATTCTTTGATGTGTTACGTGCATTCAATATCGATGTGGTACCGGTTACACATATATTGGAATTCCTACCATTATATAAACAAGGTGTCGGTTGGATTTTGCCTGCAATAGTGTTTGGTGCAGTAGGTTTTATTGTCGCATCTGCCCAAGGTAAGCCCCGTGTTGAATAGTAAAAAGCCTGTGGACATTCCACAGGCTTTTTACATGCTTATTATCGTTCAGTTTTATTGAGGTAGTATTAGCCAGCGTCTATAGAAAAACTAGTTTACTTATTGGAATTACTGTTCTTTCATCAATCCTTTATTGCCTTTTGTAATAATGGATTCGTAATCAATATATTCATAGATGTCGTCTTCGATATGACCGCTGAACTCTTTAAGTTCCCCCACTGTCAGGTCCTCAATCGCTTTGTTTTCCTGTTCACAATAAATGATGATTTTTCCAACGATTTCATGAGCATCACGGAATGGCGTACCTTTTGCAACTAAATAGTCCGCCACTTCTGTTGCATTTAAAAATCCACCTTTAATTGCTGCTTTCATATGCTTTTCATTTACCTCTAGAGTGTCGATCATTTTAGACATGATTTCCAAGCAATCTAGAACTGTATCCAGTGAGTCGAAGAATTGTTCTTTATCTTCCTGCATGTCTTTATTATATGTTAATGGCAATCCTTTCAACGTCGTCAGTAAAGCGAATAGAGAGCCATATACACGTCCTGTTTTACCGCGAATCAGTTCTGCTGCATCCGGATTTTTCTTCTGTGGCATGATACTGCTTCCTGTTGAATAGGCGTCTGAGATGGTGATGAAGCGGAACTCTTGGCTACTCCAAAGAATCAGTTCTTCACTTAAACGGCTCATATGCATCATAATGAGTGAGAAGTCGGACATCAATTCTACTAAGTAGTCGCGATCGCTGACGCCGTCAAGGAAGTTATCTACCGGCTTATCGAAACCTAGCAAAGCGGTCGTCACTTGACGATCAATATCATGCGTCGTACCAGCAAGCGCACCACAGCCCAGTGGATTTTCATTCAGAATCTCGGCCGCATTTTGTACACGTTTTTTATCGCGTTTGAACATTTGTGCGTATGCGCCCAAATGATGTCCGAAAGTGACGACCTGCGCGCGTTGCAAATGTGTGTAGCCTGGCATAATAACATTGTTTGCTTTTCCTTTTGCTTCAAGTGAATCAATTAAGACCTGCAACGCATCCATGACGACAGAAGTTTGATTTCTCGCATACTGTCTCATATCGACAGCTACTTGATCGTTTCGACTACGGGCTGTATGTAATTTCTTGCCTGTCTCCCCTACCCGCTCCGTCAAGTTCATTTCAATGAATGAATGAATATCTTCATAATTTCCTTCAATTTTTAGTTCGTCAGATTCAATATCTGCCAAAATTGACTGCAAGCCGTTCACTAGCAATTCACCTTCCTCCGGTGACAATAAATCCGAATGAACTTGCATCGTGACGTGTGCGATACTACCTGCGATATCTTCTCTATATAAACGATAATCGACGGGTAAAGAGCTATTGAACTTCTCCATGATCTCGTCTGCTTTACTACTAAAACGTCCGCCCCAAAGCTTCATTATTCATCAAACCTCTCGAATTGTATTTTTATACGTGACTGCGTATAACAACTTTTACTGTTACTTCCTTGCATTGTTTCTATTTTCTTATTTTGACACAGTAGAAGACATTTTTCTACTTTGAGTGCCGTTGCGTTTCCTTGCATAAACTGTACATTTATGGGATAATGATTGAACTACAAATGAATGAGTGATGACAATGATGAACTTTGCACCAATCCAACAAGTAAAAATATTTATGACCTCGCCCAAAATAAGCGAGGTTTTTTTGTTGTTTAAAGGCAACACTGTTAGAGGGGGGAAACTTTTATGACAATTCATGCACGCGAGCATTCTACTTCTGCCGTCTTAGCTATTTGGATCAGCTTATTGAGTAATGTGATCTTAACTGTATTAAAACTGATAGTCGGATTTGTTTTCAGAAGTCCCGTTTTACTTGCAGACGGTTTCCATAACGCAGGTGATGTGGTAGCTTCTGCCGCTGCATTGACTTCTATGCAAATTTCAAAACGACCGGCTGATGAAGATCACCCATACGGACACGGAAAAGCGGAGGTAATTGGTTCAGGTATAGTCGCAATTATTTTAGGATTGGCTGCGATCTATATTGCTTTCGAAGCTATAATGGCTTTATTTGAAGAACCTGCTACAGCAAGTAAAATTGCCTTACTGACTGCGATTGTGTCGCTAATTTGGAAATATATACTCTATATCTACACAATTCGTATCGGTAAAGCCGAGAACAGCAAAGGGTTAATCGCGACCGCGTATGATCACCTGGCTGATGTCTATGCCTCGCTTGCAGCAGTAGTAGGTATTGGACTTGCTTTAATTGGAGATGCTTACGCATTGCCGCTACTCACATATGGAGATCCTATCGCTGGGATTATTGTCTCTATTCTTGTCTTTAAAATCGCTATGGAGATCGGTAAGGAAAGTGTTGATATTTTAATGGAAAAAAACGTATGTGATGAGCGATTAAACGCATTTGAAGAATTGATTTATTCCATTCCAGAAGTGAAACGAATTGATCGCTTGCGTGGCAGGGAACATGGACATTACGTATTGGTCGATATTCGAATCGGTATCAGTGGTGATTTGACGATACAAGAAGGCCATATTATCTCGAGTAGATTACGTAATTTGATCATGGCAAAGAATGAAGACGTCGATGAAGTGTTAATTCACTTAAATCCGTGGTATCCCGAAAAACAATCCGGTATACTTACTAACGAGGAGTGAATAAAATGAGTACAGTAACAATCAAAACAATAGAAGTATGTGTAAAAGAAACAGAAGAAACCGTACGCTTTGCAGATGAGCATTTTTTACAGGAACCCATCTCTTACTTGAAATCTAATATAGCTGAATTTCTTTTTGTCGAGTCGCCTGACTTCGATGAGATCAAAGTGGATTCGCTGGCACTTGAAGTTGATGACATTTTCAAGACGTATATGGCGTTGTTTGGTTTACAAGGTAAGAAAAAAGAAGCCGAAACAATTCGCACATTTATTGAAGAAAAACTTCAGCACAACTTAAATGGCTTTAGTATTTCGTTTTCTGACAACGAAGGCTTCTGGGAATTGAATGTTCCGTTTGATTCTCTTAAAGGATTTGACGAGACGATGTCGATCCAAGATGCATTACAACTTTTGTATGAAGCACTTGTAGGTTTGCATGAAGTGAGAGCAAATAACTAATGGCTTCACAATTTATATACACGTATATTCGACACCGTGATGAAAAGGAATTATGTCGAATGGAAATGCGAGCTTTTTTCGGTCATTACGTGGAAGACAACGTGATCGTAAGTGATATTGCGGTGGATCCGTCACGAAGTCCGTTCATACAAACTCGCCTTGAAGTCTTACTGGATGCAGACAGTTTAGAATTGCTGGCAGACAAAGCTTCTGAGCTGAGGATCGATCAATTATTTAAGACAGTCTGCTTGAACGATATGAAGCTTGCAAGCACAGCTAAAATCGGTCATGATGATCGTCGCGAAATAGAGCGTACAATTGGATTACGTATCAAAGGCGAGCCAGAGTTGGATCATCCAGAAGTGTTTATCGGCATCATGCAATTGGATGATCACTGGTATGTTGGAAATTTACTTTACAGTTCTTCTGATTGGCATGTGCACCAACAGAAGCCACATATGTACTCCACTGCGCTTGGTACACGTTTAGCCAGAGCTGCTGTCAATATCGCTGTGCCACATCCTGAAGGGAAACGCGTCATCGATCCTTGCTGTGGAATTGGAACTGTCCTTGTTGAAGCACTCTCTATGGGTATCCCTATTGAAGGTCGTGATATTAATCCTCTTGTCGTCTATGGTTCACGGAAAAATATCGACTACTTCGATTTGGAAGGCAATGTCACAATAGGTCCAATTGCTGAAGTCGGCGAAGAATATGATGTAGCAATTATAGATATGCCGTATAATTTATTTACGCATATTACAGCAGAAGGCCAACTCGAGATTTTGAAAGAAGCTCGTCGTTTTGCGAAAAGCTGTTTAATTATTACGATTGAGAATATGGACGAAATGCTCGAAATTGCTGGATTTGAGATAGCCGATCGTTGTCTCGCTCGCAAAGGAACATTTTCACGTGAAGTAGTGCTATGTAAATAATGAAAGACGAGTGAGAAGATTTCTCTCACTCGTCTTTTTTATTGTGTATTTTGGAGGAGCAACTCATTTATTCGTAATTACATACTCCCCTGTGATTGGTCCGTTGATGAATTACAAATAATTTTGTTATATATCTCATTATGAAAAGTGTGAATTTTATAAAATAGGGGAAACAAAAGTAAAAGAGCAATTATCTATCACATTATTCTTTTTTATTATAGTGAGCTCTTATTCTTATAGAAGGAGTGAAGTTTATGTTTATTAGCATCATGAAGCTTTTAAGTGTTCTTTATCTATGGACATGGTTCGTATGGCCATTTGTTTTTGTCATATCGATAATCTATGCAATAAAGGAGCTCGTGAAGGAAGAGCCGGCATTTATGAAACCCGCAATCATCGCGTCGGTATCCTTACTAATTATTCTAGCGGGAATTAGCTCCCCTTCTTTGTTTTTATGAGGGTTTAAACGGAAGCTAGGGCGACTCGATGAGGATCAGCTTGAGCCACGCCCTCCGGAAAGCGTCCCCAGCTGGAGCTTCAATCCCATCGTAGATACTAGTTCCTCCTAGTATAAACATATTTAGATTTTAAACTAAACCATAAAAAAGGATGCTCTGTTAAGGCATCCTTTTTCAGTATACTTATTTAGTCAATGACACTGTATAATCTGCAAGTAAACGTGCTCCGTATCCTGTTGCAGATTTTGTGTAATAACCTTTCGACTTCTGCTTATCCATGACGCCTGCCATGTCCACATGCAACCAGTTATTCTTCGGTGCGAACTTGCGCAAGAAGAGGCCAGCCGTGATCGAACCGGCAACAGTTAGAGAACTCATATTATTGCAATCAGCATAGGCGCTGTCTAGTGTTTCTTCATACTCATCCACCAACGGAAGTGGCCAAACGAAGTCACCGTTTTGATCGCCTATTTTCTTCAGTTTAGCAGACAACTCTTCATCCCCGAAAACTCCGCCGACTTCTGTACCGAGAGCAGCGACAACAGCACCAGTCAATGTAGCAATATCGACTGTGTAATCTGCGTTTAATTCTCCTGCGCGAATTAATCCGTCCGCTAAAATCAAACGGCCTTCAGCATCGGTATTACCGACTTGTACACTGATGCCATTCTTATATTGAATTACTTCCCCAGGCATAACAGCGTCGGGTCCTGGAGTGTTTTCTACCATTGGAATCAGCACAACTACATTCACTTTGGCATCTGAATGAGCTAGAAGTGATAAAGCTCCGCTCACAGCTGCTGAACCGCCCATATCCATGCGCATATCACTGTCGTCGCGTCCGCCTTTCAAGCTGATACCGCCCGAATCATATGTCACGCCTTTTCCGACAAGAGCCACGAGTGGTTTCGATGCATCCGTCTGCAATGTCATCTCTACGAATGAAGGTTCATATTTACTACCGCGACAAACAGTCAACACGCCGTTCATCTCGCGTTCTTCGATTTCTTTTTTGCCAAGTACATCGATTTTCACTTTTGTCCCTTTGAAATGGTCTTTCAATACTTCTGGATACGTCTCCGGGTTTAGGACATCGGAAAGTTCATTCATCAAATCGCGAGAAAACGCCATAGCTGCTGCACGCACTTCTCCTGATTTGACTGCTGCATTGTCAGCACCTTTAACATTTAATGTAGTGACAGGGTCTGCTTTTTTGGATTGGTAGCGGTCAAAGTTATAAGCGCCAAGGTGCCATCCTTCGACGAAAGCCGTCACTGCTTCATCTACAGACGACCACTTTTGCCCTAGCTGATCTGCTTGGATCGAAGCAGAATCTACTTTTTGTGCCGCAAGATTGCGAGAGATTTCACCTGCAATACTGCGAATTGCATCTAGTGTTTTCCATTCTTTATTTTTTATCACGACTAGCTGTTTTCCGTCATGTACAAACGTGGAAAATCCTCCAGTTTGATTGTCGACAAATTGCTTCACCAAAAGATTCTTCGTTATTTTTGCATCTGTTGCGAATAAAATCTCTACATTAATGTGCATAGTTATAATAGCTCCCTTCACTATTTCGGTTTCCTAAATAGCTTATCACTTTTTACCTGATAGCGCTAAGAAGAGAGTGGCCAGTGGTCCTAAAAATAAGGAGAGTATAAACCAGTTCAATCCGCTTCTGTTTTTTCCTTGCGCTAATACTGCATTGATTAAAGCTAACGTGCCCCATCCTACAAAATATCCTTCATTCATCTTTCATCACTCCGTCATCTAGTTGTATTGTATGTATACGATTTACCTCACAGGTTGGTTTCGTTATTAGCTTTTAACGCAGAAAAGGAACATCCGTGATGTCCCTAGCAGTTCTCTTAACTTTATTAGCTACCAATTGATGTAGGTGCGTTATCATCAGTCGCATTTTGGTAGTTCTGATTACCAACTTTTGCTCGTACTTCTTCTTCTGTTAATGGTGGTGGAATTTCGTGATCTGCCAACGCTCTGTTTTCAAGTGGAACTTCTATGTTCTCCATGGCAGCATTCCTCGCATCCAATTCTCGTCCATATTGCTCACGTTGTTCTACAGTAGTTCGTTGTTCTTTTGATAAATCAGCCATTTCATCACCTCAATCGTACATTTTTACTTATCTTTCCCGTTATTTGCTATACTAAACCTATTAAGTAATGCGGAAGGAGTGGTATTACGTGACAACGATTTTAGTGGATGCAGATGGCTGTCCAGTAATCAATGAAACGATCGAGATAGCTAAAGAGTACGGCCTACCTTGTGTGTTAATATGTGACACTGCACACGAAATGCACCGGGAAGGCGCAGAAACGATTACTGTTTCCAAAGGTGCCGACGCAGTCGATTTTGTATTAGTGAACCGTATAAAAAAAGGGGATATCGTCGTCACTCAAGACTACGGATTGGCCGCTATGGCGTTGGCGAAACAAGGATTACCACTTGATCAAAACGGTAGATGGTATACAAATGACAATATTGATCAATTACTTGCGGCACGTCATAAAGCTCAGAAAATCCGACGAGCAGGAGGTCGTTTGCGTGGCCCGAAAAAACGAACTGCTGAACAGAATAAAGGTTTCATTTCCAGTTTGTGTGAGTTATGTAAAACCGTTCAGCATTAACCTACTCTAGATACTATAAAAACAGATCGCTAGTAATACTAGCGATCTGTTTTTATAGTATCTTTATGGCTTCACTTGAATAACCAAAATATCCGACTCTTCTATAGCATGTAAACTATGCCTTTCCATAGGCACCATATGCAAGACATTATCTGGTGTTACATCAACCGGCTCGCCTTCTACAATGAACCGCACTTTTCCTTTACGCACGATGATGAATACTTCTTTATTCGCATCATGCTCTGCTACTTCCTCACCTGCACGCAATTGAATATTCATAAAGGTTGCATTGTCAACGTTCGCCACTTTCTCCACATGCTTTTTCTTTTCAGTCAGCTGATTTTTTGTATCAATCAAATTCATTACTCTTCTCCCCTTTCAAAAACTCTTGCATAATCAGTTCATACGACTTCAGTTTATCATGAAAGTGATATGTAATTGAAACGAGCATGATTTCTTCTGCACCAAAATCTTCCGCTATTTGTTCCAACTGCCTACGAGCTGATTTTGGCGTACCGACTATCATACGCTCGCGATTCAATTGAACAAGTTCTCGTTCCAGTTGACTATACGGATACGCTGCCGCTTGCTCTGGCGAAGGTGTCCCCTCTACTTTCATTCCTTGTTGTTGCATAATCATTAACAAATCCAATGAGGACGCAATCCAATCTGCCTTTTCTTCTGTCTCTGCACAAAACAAAAATACCGCTACCGCTTGCTTCGGTGAATGTGTATACGCAGACGCTTGGAAATAATCTCGATAATACCTCGCAGCCTCCCTACCTCCTTCACTATTAATGAATTGTGCAAACATATAAGGTAGTCCTTTTTGAGCTGCTAAACCCGCTGACTCTTTACTTGTGCCTAACATCCAGATGGGTGGTGCATTATTCGTCAGTGGGGTTGCTTTCAATCCTTCATATGGATGATCTGTAGGCAACGCGTCGTGAAGATACATATGCAGGTCGTCAATTTGTTGGGGATATTGGTCACGATTTAGATATTCGCCGTTGTTGAGAGCATATGTTGCTCGGGGCATCCCTGCTGGAGCTCGCCCGACACCCGCATCAATTCTCCCAGGGAATAAGGCTTCTAACACTTTGAAGTTTTCTGCCACCTTATAAGGGGAATAGTGAGGTAGCATGACACCGCCTGATCCGATTCGGATCTTCGAAGTGACTGTAGCCAAATGCGCCATCAGAATTTCAGGAGATGAACCCGCCAGAGTTGGAGCATCGTGATGTTCGGATACCCAAAAGCGGCTATAGCCCAATTCTTCGGCTTTTTTCGCCAAGGTGGCGGTTTGCTGAAAAGCTTCATGAGCATGACTGCCGGATGTAATGGGAGATTGATCTAATATACTTAATTGTATTTTCAAGACAAGTCCTCCTCTACTATTGCATATAGTCTACAAGAAGCCACTGCAAAATTCACAGCTCGTGCTCGCTATTATTTAAAACGGAGGTTACCCTATGCCAATCATCCAATCTGTCAGTACAGTTAGTCCGCCTGTTGATTTGTCACAGGAAGAGGCTATGACATTTGCTCGTTCGTTATTTTCGGATTCATTTAAAGATATCGACCGCTTATTAAAGGTGTTCCAAAACGGTGAAATTGATTCACGTCAAGTATGTATGCCGTTGGAATGGTATGCGGAGCCCCATGATTTTGAAACGAAAAATAATTTATACATTCAGCATGCTGTTGCACTCGGTAAACAGGCAGTCGAGAAATGTCTCACCAATACGACAACGCTTGAGCGTCCCGTGAATGCAGCCGAAATAGACGCGATATTCTTTGTTTCAAGTAGTGGCATCTCCACCCCAAGTATCGATGCGCGTCTTATAAATCAATTACCATTTCGACATGATATTAAACGTATTCCAATTTGGGGTCTTGGCTGCGCAGGTGGTGCTTCGGGTATGAGTCGTGCTTTTGATTACTGTAAAGCCTATCCTGAATCGAATGTTCTCGTACTCGCTGTTGAGCTTTGCAGCTTAACATTTCAACGAGATGATGTGTCAAAAAGTAACTTGGTCGGTGTATCGTTATTCTCTGATGGCGTAGCTTGCGCACTTGTTTCCGGAGAACAGTCTACCATCAAAAGTACACGGCCGATGCCTCATATCCGTGCAACGTCTTCCCGTTTCATGCCTGATTCAGAGGATGTAATGGGCTGGAACATTAAAAATGATGGCTTGCATGTTGTATTTTCAAAGAGTATTCCAAACGTCATCAAGAGTTGGTTAGGGCCATTTGTACATCAATTCGTGGAAGATCGTAACCTTTCAATGGAAGATGTACAACATTTCGTTGCCCATCCGGGCGGTAAAAAAGTATTAGATGCTTATCAAAAAGCCTTGAATATGAATCCAGAGCAAACCGCTACGTCGAAAAAAGTGTTGCAATACCATGGAAACATGTCGTCTCCTACTGTGCTGTATGTACTCAAGGATTTTATCGAGCAACAGCCTGCGGAAGGTGAATACGGTTTAATGGCAGCGCTTGGTCCAGGCTTCTGTGGAGAGTTACTGTTGTTGGAGTGGCAGTAAGATGAGCAGGCTCTTCTTGTTTGTTTTTATGATCGTCGTCATTCAACGGTTAGTCGAATTGGTCGTCGCCAATCGTAACGAGAAATGGATTCGCAGTAATGGCGCAGTAGAAATCGGTGCGTCTCATTATAAATGGATGGTTCTAATGCACACGGCATTTTTCGTTTCCTTATTATTCGAAGTTCTTGTATTCGAACGTCCTCTCTCACCGTTCTGGGGCGTTTTGCTTGGAATTTTCCTATTGATGCAAGTACTGCGTGTTTGGTGTCTATCATCGTTAGGGAAGTTCTGGAATACTAAAATTCTCATACTACCTGGAGCGGACGTACAAAAAAAAGGACCTTATCGCTGGATTCGCCACCCGAACTATGTCATTGTCACAACTGAACTGATTGTATTACCTTTACTATTCAGTGCGTACTTCACTGCAGGACTGTTTCTATTGCTGAACATCTGGATGCTATCCGTTCGGATTCCCGCTGAAGAACGTGCACTGCGAGAGCTTACCAATTATAATGAAGTATTTTAATGAAAAAAGAATGAAAACAATTCCTTGATCTGACCAGGAATTGTCTTCATTCTTTTATTTATTCATTAGTGCTTACAATCAACGGTGTCTTACCACTCACTTAGTCATTCTTTTATTCACAAGCCCGTCCGTCACTATTGCCATCCATCTGTTCTTTATATGCCGGGTGGCCTTTCTTAACGCCCTTTGGATACACTTTACGAAGCTCTGTACAATTCTTGAAATCCTGTGTTTCACCATAGACAGAGATCTTCACTGAATCTGCAGGATATTTCTCACTGTCAAAACCGCGGTCTGTGGTGTAGTCTTCCAACGTCCAGATTCCAATGCCGGACTTCTTCGCTTGTTGCTCCGCCTTGTCAAATGCATCTAGATGCCGTGTGTTCGGTGGATACACATAAGCGACTCTCGCCAATCCCTCTTTCAATAACTGTTCTTGCACACTCTTGCCGTCTATGTATATATACGCTAATAACCTGCCGTATTTGTCATATTTCCCGCCTACATCAAACTCGATTTCGAGCTGACCTTTTTGCAGTAGTTCTTGATTTCGAACTTTTGCTTGCTGCCCATACGGCTGCTTGCCAAGACGTGGATGGTTCGTTTCCGGTGTATCAATTAATAAATACCGTACATTTTCTTCTTTACCTTCATACATAATCTTGATCGTATCGCCGTCAATTGTTTTCACTAATTCGACAGGAATCAGACCTTGACGACTCGGCTCTTTTTCTTCATCGTCAAATAGTTCTGGGAAATATATGGCGGCAATCGCAACCCCTAGAGCAATTAAGAATGAAGTGATCCTTTTCTTCCGTTTGTTTGGTGTCGTTTTTTGCATTGTTTTGTTATTCATCAGAACCTCATTTCTATAAGCTAAAACCTAAATAGGCTAAGCCTATCCCTACTGTGAACGTGAATAGTGTATAACCAATGGCCTGGAATTTTCGGCCTTCAGCCCAGTACATCCAAATCTCTTTCATTAACGTAGAATAGGTCGTCAAAGCACCTGCTACACCAGTCGCCAAGAACAATGTCCAACCGAGTGAAAGATTTGATCCTATGATCCAGCCAATGAAGAAGCTTCCAATAGAATTAACAAGCAACGTTCCATATGGTAAACGGTCACGATTGAGCTTGGTAGATACCTCGTAACGCAAAAGCGCTCCTATAAATCCGCCACAACCAACTGCTATAAAGTGCCAGATCATAACGTTCGCCTCCTAGCCAATGAAAAACCAAGTGTTGCCATAGCTAGTCCACCTAATAAACTACTACCGACGTAGGCACCGGCAAGTCCAAAAAATCCGTCACTTAGCAATTCAACCGTTTCTACACTGACAGCTGAAAACGTCGTAAATGCACCAAGGAATCCCGTAGTTATAACCGTCACTGCTAGAGGGCTGAGACTTCCTCCAAGACGAGCACGTTCCACTATATAGCAAAGTATAAACGTGCCGACTATGTTCACCAAGAACGTCGCGACAGGAAAAGAACCGCTGACGATCAGCAGCTGACCGACCAGCAGCCTTGTGCTCGCTCCAAAAGCACCAGCCACACCTATGTACAGACGTTTTCTCATATGTTCACGACCTGACGTCATTCGATAATATATCCGAGTGAATGAAGTACATTATTAATGAATGAATGTGTATATAAATAGACCCCTTCTTGCTCAGGTGCTTGGATGATATCGTGCTCAACGTCTTTCCATCGTTTCAACTGAAGTTCAGATAAGTTTTGTGCGAATGCCCACTTCCGTGTGTAATCGATGTTCGTGATTTGATCTGCTTCTCCCGTATGAAGTAACAGCGGTACATCTTGGATAATTAAATCAGGTTGCATGACAGACTTCATAAGTGTCTGCAATTCACGGTACCAGCCGCCTGTCACAATGGATACATACAGTGGATCTTCAGCGAATTGCTCTAAAAATTCTGGATTACGTGATAGGAGTTCCGGCGTTATTTCATGATCCAATGTCATCGATTGAGACCATTTTGTAAACATTTTCGCCCGAATTGGCGGGTGATGTTCCAAGTGTAGCCAAGGCGATGTACAGATCACTCCCGCACATTCAATTCGTTCCATCTGTAATAAACGAAGTAAGAACGTAGCTCCTAATCCATGTCCAAATAAAAATACAGGCAAATTATCATCTAATCCGCTACGGATCATTTTCTTGATAAATCTGCGGTAGTCCTTAAATGCTTCTGCATGCACTTCGACACTTTCTTTGCCGTGCCCAGGTAAATCTCCCGCCACGACGTGAAAACCGTCGCTTCGAAATTTCTGTATAAGCCATACATATCTTCTATGATGTTCATAAGCGTTATGTACAAGAACGATAACACCTTTTGCCTTACCTTCTGCTTCCCATTTCCACAAAGTTATCACTCCTTATTTAACTATCTTATTCTATCCATTTCATTCTTATGTTTCACAAAAACTAAATGTTTGTTACGATAAATTATACATGATTATTTAGAAAAGAGGAGATTTGATTGATCTATCCATACGAAGGTAAATTACCCGAGATTGACCCGTCCGTCTATATTGCGGACTACGTAACGATTTCTGGCGATGTAACTATAGGACCCGAATCGTCTATTTGGTTCAACACTGTAATTCGCGGGGATGTATCGCCTACTATTATTGGACGTAAAGTAAACATCCAGGATTTCTGCTGTCTACATCAAAGCCCCAAGTTTCCATTAATTCTTGAAGATAACGTGACGATCGGCCACAAAGTCATGCTCCATAGTTGTACGATTAAAACCGGCGCACTCGTTGGAATGGGTGCCACTGTGCTCGATGGAGCTGAGGTGGGTGAAGGTGCATTCATCGGTGCTGGAAGCTTGGTAACTCCAGGCAAGAAAATCCCACCCAACACATTAGCGCTCGGCTCTCCTGCCCGTGTCGTTCGTGATTTGACTGACGAAGATCGCGCAGACATGACAAGAATCGTCAATGATTATGCACGTAAAGGTCAATTATATAAAGCGTTGCAAGAAGAGGACTAATCGAAGCACCCGTTACTAGCGGGTGCTTCTTTTCGTAACGCTTGGGTTTTTTGGACATTTTAGGCTACGTTGCTTATATTAATCTTGCCAATATATATATGACCTCTGCACTCTCTCCTGCAAACATATGAGTCATTTGCTGGACAAGTCATCTTTACCAGATACACACTCCACTAACATATCATATATTCGCTTGCAGTTCGTTCCGGCTGTTTTCTTAATATGAAAAGAGTTTTACTTTATCCATTCTGAACTGGTATAAGTTTTCACTCAAACTATGACTCATGGCAGCCCCAAAATGTTTCATCTACTAAAAAAATTAGTAGTTGAAATGTATTTTTAGAAACAAAAAAGCAGCCCGAGAGCTACTTTTTTTGTTGAACTTATTTCCAGCCTACTTCATTCATCAATTCTACAGCTTTCGGATTATACTTTCCGTAATCTGCGAAGTCCACTTTTTGTGGTGTGAATGTACCCCATTCAGCCATAACTTCCGGCAGTTTTGCTTCTTCGTTAACTGGGAACTCAAAGTTTTCTTCCGAGACTTGTTCTTGTGCTTCCGCAGTCGTTAAGTACTCGATCAGCTTCACTGCATTTTCTTTGTTTTTACTGTGCTTAATTAAGCCAGCACCACTGATATTAATATGTGTTCCTGTAGTTTCTTGGTTCGGGAAGAATACGCCGATCTGGTCGAACACTTTAACATCTTCCGGTTCGTCTGAAACAGACATATGACCTACGTAGTAACTATTCATAATTGCTACGTCACCAACACCTGCAACGATTGCACGCGCTTGGTCACGGTCTCCGCCTTCAGGTTCACGTGCTAGGTTATCTGCAATTCCTTGCGCCCACTCTTTAGCTTTTTCTTCGCCATCGATTGCGATTAATGATGCCATCAACGATTGGTTATACAAGCTGTCAGATGAACGAACAAGTAATTTGTCTTTCCACTTGTCTGTTGCAAGGTCTTCGTAAGTGGATAACTCTTCTGGCTTCACACGATCTTTTGCATACACGATTACACGTGCACGAGTAGATAACCCAATCCACTGATTGTCTGTGTCGCGAAGCTCTGCTGGTACTGCTTTATCGATTTCTTCAGATTCAACGGATTGCAAAAGACCTTCTTCTTTTGCCGTGTTCAAGATCCCACCATCAACCGTGATGAATAAATCAGCAGATGTATTTTGCCCTTCACGCTTTAAACGCTCTATCAATTCTGGTGCTTTTGCTTCAATTACATTTACTTTAATGCCGGTCTTTTCTGTAAAATCTTCGTAAAGAACTGCGTCTACGTCGTAGTGTCTAGCTGTATAGACGTTCACTTCTCCACCCATTTTCTCATCTTCTTTTGCATCTGTTGTATTTTCAACAGGAGTATCTTCTTTTGCTGGTTCGTCCTTTTGTTCCTCTTTATCGGAACTTGAGTTACATGCGCTTAAAACTGCCGCAAGCATCAATAGAGCGAATGCCCATAAAAACTTCTTCAAATTGATTTCTCTCCTTGTTTTCTCATCTACTTTGCATATTATAATACGCTAATGAGAATCGTTTTCATTGCTAAAGTGATTGTAATACACTTTCGAGTATAAGTCTAGTATTCGTTTTCTTTTATTTCTGGAAATAAATAGAGAGTGCCGGTAGCCTATCCGACACTCTCTATTACAACACTATACAGTTATTGCTTCTGTTTCTGATCCAACATACGTTGCACAATCAATGTAGATAGTTCGATCACAAATCGCGTCCACATCCGCTTGATCATGTGATACAAACAGACATGTAATATTAGCTTTTTGTAAGATATCCCGAACTTCCATTCGGATCAATGACTTCAAATTCGTATCCAGATTACTGAACGGCTCATCCATCAACAGGATCGAAGGTGAAGGTGCCAAAGCTCTTGCCAACGCCACACGTTGCTGTTGCCCTCCGCTAAGTTCATGTGGATAGCGTTTGGCAAACTCTTGCAATTGAACGAGTTCCAACATTTCGTCCAAACGTTTCTTTTTCTCTGGACGCTTCAGTTTATGCAATCCAAAGCAAATGTTTTCGCTAACTGTCAGATGCGGAAATAGTGCATAGTTCTGAAACACCATTCCTACACCGCGCTTCTCTGCCTCAATATATGTGCTATCTCCTACAATCAGTCTGCCATTCAGTTCAATGCTACCTGCCGTAGGGTCTTCTAAGCCTGCAAGCAACCGCAGTAAAGTACTTTTCCCGCTACCGCTCGCACCGACAATCCCTACGATTTCCCCTTTTTCAATTGTAAATGAAAAGCGATCTATGACGGGCGGCTGTTTTTTTGAATACCGAAATGATAAGTTTTGGATGTTTACGAACATAGTTCTCACTTCTCCTCAAATTTCAAAATAATAATCACCGACAAGATGCTTAGACAAATTAGTAACAACGAGGATGGTGCTGCTTCATAAATTCGTTCGTCGATTGCATATTGATACGTCCGTGTTGCTAGCGTATCAAAGTTAAATGGGCGCAACAATAATGTCAGAGGTAGTTCCTTCATAATTTCTAGGAATGCCAGCGCAAAACCAATTAAGATCGAACCGCGTAGTAATGGAAACTCTACTTTCCAAAATGTGTATGTCAAGCCACGTCCTAGTAAGAATGAAGCTTCACGATAAGACGGAGGCACTTTTGTATAACCTGACTCAATCGCATTAAATCCTTGTGCCATAAACCGAATCACGTATCCTGTGATCAGCATAGCGATCGACATACTTAATACAAGTGTACCGGATTCTACCCCTAATAATTTCGGATAAATAAATGCCAGTTTCTCATCCAGCGTAATAAATAACGCCAGCACGCCAATTGCGACGACTGCTCCCGGAACTGCATAACCCGATGTCATGATACGGGCAAGTAAGTTAGACGAAGCCGATGGATACAAGTTAATCGTACGGGCTGCCAAGATTGCAAAGAAGCTAATGATCAATGCACCGATTAGAGCAGCCAATAAACTATTAGTGATTAGGCTGACAAAGTCTGAACGCCATACTTTTTCAAAAGTTTTTAATGACCAAGAGATCAGTTGAACAAAAGGTATTAAAAAGGCACTTAAAAATACAGCAGAACAAGTAAGGAATGCTACCCAAGCAGTCCATCCACGTAATCGTTTACGCGCGAGTGGTCTGCTTTGCGTCACGTTCGTATCATATTTCCGACCTTTGCGTAAAAAACGTTCTAGCATAAAAATCCCTAATATAATGACGAGCAACCAGGCAGCCAAACGCATAGCCGCATGGATATCATACATCCCGAACCACGTCTGGAAAATCGCGGTGGATATCGTTCGTACACCAAAGAAACTGGCTACGCCGTAATCACTAAGCACTTCAAAAATGACTAGCATCGACCCTGCAATGATGGCAGGTCGTGCAATTGGTAATCCCAAACGGAAGAACATCTGGAAGCCATTCAATCCAAGAGTTTTAGCACTCTCAATATATGATCCGCTTTGTTTTTCAAAATAATTGAGCGCAATCATATACACATACGGATAGAGAAATAATGTGAGTACAAAAACCGCTCCACGCAGTGACATGATCTCAATTGTGCCTGGTGTGAAATGATAGTCAAAATGATTACGGAAGAACGATTGGATGACGCCTGTATAGCTTGTCATCGTACTGTATGTATAAGCCGCTATATAAGGTGGTATAGCCAAAGGTATGATCAACAGCCATTTAAACTGCTTACGAAATGGAAATTCATAGGCCGCAACAATCCAGGCCAGTACTACTCCGATGGTCGTCGAGATGAATCCGACAGATCCAACTAAAATAACTGACCCTTTAATATAGTCAGCAAGCAAATATTCTTTAATATGTTCCCAATTTTCGCCCGTCGGCTGGAAGAAACTCAGTATGACATAGGCGACTGGCATAATAATGACAAGCGCCCCAAGCATTGTAATGATGAACCAACTGTTTGCGCGACGGCGAATCTCTCTTAGCCATATAGATGTTTTCATATAGTATGATACCAACTTTACTACGCACGATGGCGGTTATGGTGTACTTTAAGTATGACTTACATAATGAAAGTCACTCTCAAGTATATACAAATTCTCTGTGCTTTCCAATGCTTTCACAAGAATTCAACAAATCTAGGCGGTTTATGTTCTACAAAATTAAACAAAAAACGGAATGGATTACTTGGTCACTGATTTTATAGTAAAATCCTAGCATATAAAAATGAAGACAAACCCATTTTACAGAGTTTGTCTTCATGTGAAATAAAATAGATAAAATTTATCGTGAATTTTATGACCTAGGCTAGCTTCTCATTTTCTTTTCTAAAGAAACCGAAGATACCTACTGTTTGTACGATATTAGTAAAGGCTTGCGGATCTGTTTCATTTATGATCCGTTCCAAATCGTATAGTTCATATCTTGTAATGACGACATAAAGCATATTCTTATCTTCTTTTGAGTAAGCCCCTTTAGCCGGTAGTATAGTGATTCCTCGTACCATTTGACGATGGATTGCTTGTTGAAGATCGTCTGCTTTCCGTGTGATGATCATCGCGGTTACTTTTTCATGTCGCGTATGAATCATGTCAATCACTGACGTCGTCACGTATAGCGCAACCATTGTGTAAAGTGCGTTTTCTGGTTCATATAGAATACCTGCAAAGACGATTAGAATCCCGTTTAGCACTAAAAAGTACACACCGATTGGTTTATCCTGCATACGAGATAAAATCATCGCGACGATATCCATTCCACCGGTAGATGCCCCTAACTTCAAGGATATCCCTACACCTACACCTGCCAGCACGCCGCCAAATACCGCATTCAGCATAATGTCTTCTGACATAGAACGCAATGGTAATAATTCAAGGAATAGTGTAGTGAACGCAACAGATAAGACACTGTATATCGTGAAACCTTTCCCTACTTTAAACCAACCGAGGATGAAGACCGGTATGTTGAATACTAGCAATAAAATACCTGTGCTGATTGTCATGTCCAATTGATCTTTCAAAACACTTGAAACTAACTGGGCCGCACCCGCAAACCCACTCGCATAGACATTCGCATTGATGAGAAAGAAATTTAATGATAAAGCCATTAGTAGCGAGCCTAAAATAACAACAGCCACGCGTTTTGCTTCAATAAAAAACATAGCGCCCTCCTATGGTAAATAACAAATTTATGCATGACCTAGATTATATCTATTTTTTCCTCATAATGGTACCCCTACGCCTCATTTGATAAAAAAACAACTACTAATGCATCCATTCTTCTCTACATCTTTACTATATCATCACCCACCGCCTACTGTGTTACTACTGACGTTCACGGACTATTGAATTAACTCCAAAAGCAGATAAAGCTCAATTGAATCTGGGGCATTCCGTGTTACGTAAGACAACATGGGCATCTTCTCTTCATACTATTCTGCACCTACTATAAAGCACAAGTCCCTACTATACTACCGATTTGACGTCACTGATTAAATGGAGCAGTCCGAAAGTTCCAACTATAAAATATACGGTTTAATTCAGGTTAAAATCGGCTATAGTTAGATGGGGAATCAAGGAGGAAATGTGAGATGGAAACAAACAAAAAGGTATGTGAATCAAAACGAGACAAAATGATTGAAGAGCTCGTTTTAAAAGGGGTATTCAAAATTGATGGGAAACAACTGTACGAATTACCGCTTCAATCATTAATGCAAGAATATGAAGCATTCGGACAAACCGACATTCAAATGTAATAAAAAATGAGACGTGCCAAATTAGGTACGTCTCATTTTTATTTAAGCCTCTATTGCTGACACTTTAGGTTTTCTGAAAACCTTAAACAAAATGATTAGTAAAACCGTGATACCTAGCGCAATACCTATCACGGAGTATTGGAAACGAATTGTGGGAAAGCCTGCTAAACCTGCAATGCCATCCAATAGTAAAGGTGAGCTGAACTGACCAATAAAAATTGAACTAGATACTATAGCAATCACACGGTCACTATGGAGAGGATTGACCAAGCTTAACGCTTTAACGTTGATGATTGGAAATAAAATTCCTTGGCCAAAGCCAATTATACACGTACAAGCTAAAATTAATGGGACTGAATGACTTAAAGCCAAACCAGTAAATGCAACACCCATGAGGAGTATACTGATCGGCATGATATACGATTTCAAGATATCTTGTAGCTGAATCAATGTCAGGCTCGTAATCATCCCCCCTACAGTTGTAAAGGAAATCACTGTACCTGCCAATGCGGAGCCACCTATATTGCTTTGCTCCAAGTAGAGTGCCATATTCGTAGCAACCGAATAATAAACTAGCATTATACCTGCAGAAGCTGCTGCATATCCAAAAACCATCAGTGGCATTTTACTTCTTGGAATGCCTTTGTCCTGTGTATGCGGAGTGTCTTTCGGCAAGAATAGGAAGACCATGATGAAAATCACAACACCCATCAAATACACATTAAACGGAGCTCTCCAACTAATGGCAGCTAAGTAACCCGCTAGCATCATAGTAATAATTCCACCAAAATTACTAAATGCTGAATTATACCCCATCATTTTCACTTGCTCACGGCCTGCAAAATGATCACTGATTAACGTGATCCCAAGCGGCATTACTAAACCGACACCAGCTCCTAAAATAAATCGAAAGGCTAGTAACATTTCAATCGTATTGGTGAACTGTGCTCCTACCCCTGCGACTACATAAATGAATAAACCAATTAAAGCAACTGTGCGCTTAGGTATTTTTGATGTTAACCAACTCGAGATAAATGTAAATGGAATAATAAATAACGAAGGAGCGGTTAATATCAGCTTGATCATCACGGGATTTGCCTCTGGGAAGTTTGCCGCAATCAATCCAAGGGCTGGAGAAATAGCAGCTCCCGCCATTACCGTAGCCATTGAAATGGAAATGATCGTTGGTTTCAACATGCGTTTCATTGGTCATCCTCCTGTCCTGGATGCCGTCTCAGTTGGCGCAATACTTTGTCAGCTGATACTTTAATGGGTGAAATTTTCCGAGCATTTGTTAATAATAAACCATGCACTAATGATAAATGATACACAGCTAATTCTTCTGCATCTCCTGCAATAAACTCTCCGGCGATTTGTCCTCTTATAATAATATGTTCAATACGTTCAACCATGAATCGATACTTTTCCACAATTTCTTCTTTCACTTCTTGTGTTAAATGATCAGAATACAAGGCTTGCATGATCAAGATATGGCGGTGTACCCCATCTCTTAATGAACCAGAGTGGGTTACTTCAGTAAGCCATTCCAATTGCTTTAAAGGACTGTCATGTTCTTCCTCTGCTTGATCAACTGTACCGATGATTACAGTGAGTAACTCAAGAATAACCTTAACGTACAGATCTTCTTTTGACTTGAAGTAGTGGTAAAACAAGCCATGACTTTGTTCGGCTTTGTTTGTGATATCACTAATTTTTGTTGCTGCGTACCCTTTCGTACCAAATAATTCGATAGCGGCTTCTTTTAATTCGTGCTGCCGAATATCGCGAATCTCTTGAATCTTTTCATTCTTTCGGGGTGACATAAAGGTTTTTCAACTCACTTCTTTTTATTCATTGACTCACGAGTCAATGTTGATCAGTTTACTGTCCCATTGGCTTCTTGTCAACTTCCAAAGTTTAAATGACGTGGAATCACCTTTACAAAACGTAGCAAGCAGTCGCCTACGATCAATTCTTTTATTTTCTATGCAAAAAAACTGAAGAACAATTCCCTATTGGATTTGTTCTTCAGTTCTAAATAGAATATATTCAATTATTAGCGATGTAATCTTTTTTCTACATCTTCTACAATGTCCTGTACGGAGTTGCCTTCAATGCTCACTACTGGGAAGTCGAATTGGTCGATGTTGACATCGCTTAATGCACGTACAACGCCCATGTCATAGCCGCTTAGATGTTCATCACTTGCAAACATCTTCACTTCATGTCCTTTTTCTTCTAATGCTTGTTTCACATCATCAAATGGTATTTCTACTGCTATTTTCGCCATGTTCTATTCCTCCTCAGAAAACTACGTATATTCGGCTAATATTTTATAATTTCCCGCTCTATTTTAATTTAAACATAACTTCTACTAGTATGTTTATATCATAATGTTACTAAAACGATTTATTTTGAGGAAAATGGGTATTTTACTATTACACCATTGAATCATCATATGAAGAACTTATAGAAGGAGTCGACATGATATGTTTGGTTTAGCAGACCTCCTCGGCTTGGTAATTTCTTGTTTCATCATTTTACCTGTCGTTACGTTCCTAAGAGAAGCTGGGTATTTTGTTATTAGTGGGCTTTTCGGTGTGAAAAATGCCAGACTCACTATTGGTTCTGGACCCAGACTTTTTAAATTAGGCGTTTTAGATATACGAAAATATTATCATGTGAATAGCTGGTTTTCATTTGATTCAGTGAAGAGGAAAAGTAATTTTGCTTATATATGTATATATGCCGGACCTATTTTGATTAATGTTGTCGTGGCGCTCACAATGAATGCGCTAATTGCAAATGGTTTTTTCGAAGACTCTAAAACATTCTGGAACCGTTTTATTTTCTATGCTTTCTATTTCGTGTTATTTGACTCTATTCCAATGAAAACGGTAAATGGTAAGCCGAATAACGGAATGATCATTTATGAACTTCTACGATATGGAAAACGTGTCGACTTCAATGAAGAGCCTCTTATTCCGGCTACAACAGAAGCAGAGGAAAAGTATCAGGAAGAAGTAGAGAGAATGGAAAAAGTACAAGAAAAGATAAAAGAAGAAATCATACAAAATGACGACGCTACTCCTGACAAGAAAGGATGAAGTACAATGATTGTACGTGAACACAAAAAGTCATTCAGCTTCGTGCAACAACATCATCATGCACACCTAGCTGAAGATTTAATGAAACACTGGAAAAAGGAGATGTTTCCTGATGATCAATGGCGTCATTCTGTACTAACTGCCATTAGGAACCATGACATCGGTTGGGCTCCTTTTGACGAACAGCCTTTTTGGAATGATGCGAAGTCTAAACCATTTCAATTCACTGACTTTCCTTTTCTCCCTAAAACGGTACTTTATCGTCAAGGGATTGATGTTGTAGAAAATATAGATCTTTATGCAGCTATACTTTGCAGTCTTCATTATGAACAGTTTATACAGGGCAATAACGGGAAAGAAGCAAAGCTATTTATTGAGGGTGAACAGAGTCGTCGAGAACGTTTACGTAAAGAAGTCGAGGGTTTCAATAAAGAACTATTTGAAAAGCATTTCGCTTTGCTTCAGCTTGGTGATAATTTTTCCTTGTATTGCTGTGTGAATGAACCAGGTGTCGACAAAGCAAATGAACATATATTTTTTCGTGATGGGATTCCTTCTCCAGATAATTTCCATTCATTACCGATAGGACGAATTGAAATATACTTTGCAGATCAGCACACGATTAAGGTGGAGAATTATCCATTCAGCAGTTCGTTTGATGTGGAAGTGAAGCAAAAGAAGGTGTTAAAAAAAGATATTGAAGCTAACGGATTGCAAGTAGCTTATAAAGAGGCAGACTATGAAGTGATTCATCTTCATATTTCGCCAGCGAACAAATAAAAAATGCAGAAAGAGACTGTGAGTTCTCTTTCTGCATTCCAGTACTTTAGTGTTTCACGCGTACGTTACTAGCAAGTTCTTTCAACGCTTCCACTTTATCCGTCTGTTCCCATGGCAATTCGATATCAGTGCGGCCGAAGTGACCGTATGCTGCTGTTTGTTTGTAGATTGGACGACGCAGGTCAAGCATTTTAATGATTCCCGCTGGACGAAGGTCAAATAATTCGCGTACGAACTCCACTAATTGAGTCTCGGAAAGTTTACCGGTGTCGAATGTATTGATCGAAATGGAAACCGGGCTCGCTACTCCAATAGCATACGCCAACTGAACTTCACAGTGTTCAGCAAGTCCTGCTGCAACGATGTTCTTTGCAACATAGCGTGCTGCATAAGAAGCGGAACGGTCTACTTTTGTAGCGTCTTTCCCCGAGAAAGCACCGCCACCATGACGAGCATATCCACCGTACGTATCAACGATGATTTTACGTCCAGTTAGACCGGAGTCTCCTTGAGGTCCACCTACAACAAAGCTGCCAGTAGGATTAATGAAGTATTTAGTATGCTCGTCCAATAAGTTTTTTGGAACTACTGCATCAATGACAACTTCCTTAATATCCTTCTCAATTTGCTCGAGTGTCGCTTCAGGGTGATGTTGTGTGGAAATAACGATTGTGTCAATTCGCACGGGATTATTATCTTGATCGTATTCTACCGTTACTTGTGTTTTTCCGTCAGGACGTAAATACGTAATAAGTTCCTCTTTACGTGCCTGCGCCAAGCGATGTGCCAATTTATGAGAAAGACTAATTGGTAAAGGCATTAATTCCGGTGTTTCGTTACATGCATATCCAAACATTAGACCTTGGTCTCCTGCACCGATTGCATCTAATTCTTCATCTGACATAGAACCTTCACGTGCTTCGAGTGCCACGTTGACACTTGCAGCGATTTCAGGTGATTGCTCGTCAATGGAAGTAAGTACAGCGGACGTCTCGTAATCGAAGCCATATTTCGCACGAACATACCCGATTTCCTTTACAGTGTCGCGAACGACTTTTGGAATATCCACATACGTTGTCGTAGTGATTTCTCCCATTACTAATACGAGTCCAGTCGTGATGCTCGTTTCACATGCCACACGCGCATTTGGATCTTCCGTTAGGATCGCATCTAAAATTGCGTCTGATATTTGGTCGCACATCTTGTCAGGATGGCCTTCTGTAACTGATTCTGATGTAAACAGTCGACGGTTTGTCATTTTGTTTCCCCCTATATTAAGCATCATGATACGGTACTCTCATAAGTCCCTGGTAAAGTTCCACGCCTAGACGTCAAGCATATACCATAAGGATTCAGGGCTAGACAATATAAAAAGCCCTCCACTCATTTTCAATCCATGAGTAAAAGGCAAAATTTCACGCGCAGCACCTTTCACTCTTATCGTCCAAGGAATTAAACCTTGCTTCAGGTTTGGCACCTTCGCGTTAGACGTACGTCTATTGCAGGTTGCCGGGTTTCACAGGGCCTGTACCCTCCACCAACTCGGGATAAGAGTATCCGTTCATGTCACATCGTATTAAAAAGTTTGGATTTTGTCAAATTATTTATCCTAAATCACTTGAGTTTTCCATTAGTATAGATTAATATTCTTAATGTGTTATACTATTTACGAATTAGGATATTCTTATTAAGATAAAAATAAATCGACTACGCAAAGGACGGTATGTAAACATGATATCTGCAAAAATTGATGATAGCTTAAAAAGTCTTCTTAGTGGAAGCAACGTGACGATCCAAGCGTCTGTGGCAGAATTAACGGAAAAAGCAGTAGCAAGAGACGAAGCCAAACTTTCTGCCGACGGTGCGATCACTGCACGTACAGGTAAATATACAGGACGCTCACCTAAGGACAAATTCATCGTTGAAGATGCAGTGTCTAAGGATAAAGTAGATTGGGGTAGCACGAACAGTCCGATTTCAGAAGAGATCTTTGATTCATTATACACGAAAGTCATTGATCATTTGAAGTTAAAAGATGAACTCTTTGTATTTAAAGGGTTTGCAGGAGCAGATAAAGACTCTCAATTGTCTATCCAAGTAATTAATGAATTAGCTTGGCAAAATCTGTTTGTTCACCAATTATTCATCCGTCCAACCGAAGAAGAATTAAAAGCACACGAATCGCAATTCACAATTTTGGCTGCCCCTTCATTCAAAGCGGATCCAAAAGTGGATGGCACAAACTCTGAAACGTTCATCATTGTGTCGCTTGAAAAGCGCATCGTCTTGATCGGTGGTACAGAGTACGCTGGAGAAATGAAAAAGTCTATTTTCTCTGTTATGAACTTCTTGCTTCCAGAGCAAGATATCTTATCTATGCACTGTTCAGCAAACGTTGGAGAAGAAGGCGATGTTGCTCTATTCTTCGGTCTTTCTGGAACAGGTAAAACGACACTTTCAGCAGATGCTAACCGTAAACTTATTGGTGACGATGAGCACGGCTGGTCTGATAATGGCGTATTTAACATTGAAGGTGGATGTTACGCAAAGTGTATCAACCTTTCTGCTGAAAAAGAACCTGAAATCTTCGGAGCAATCCGTTTCGGTGCTGTTTTAGAAAACGTAGTACTGGATGAAGAAACGCGTATTCCAGATTATGACAACAAATCATTAACAGAAAACACACGTGCTGCTTATCCGATTGAAAACATCGATAATATCGTGACACCGTCTGTTGCTGGTCACCCGAAGAACATCATCTTCCTAACAGCTGATGCTTCTGGCGTATTGCCTCCAATCTCGATTCTTACAAAAGAACAGGCAATGTACCACTTCTTGAGCGGTTTCACTTCCAAACTTGCTGGAACTGAGCGTGGAATCACTGCTCCTGAACCAACATTCTCTACTTGTTTCGGTTCACCATTCTTACCACTTCCTGCAGCAACATATGCAGAGATGCTTGGAAAGAAAATTGATGAGCACGGTTCAAAAGTATTCCTTGTGAATACAGGATGGACTGGCGGAATCTATGGTGTAGGTTCACGTATGAACTTGGGCTACACACGTTCAATGGTACGCGCTGCAATTGCCGGTAAATTGGATAATGTAGAAACAAAGAAGAACGAAATCTTCGGATTGAACATGCCACTTGAAATCGAAGGTGTACCAAGTAATGTTCTACACCCTCGTTATGCTTGGGAAGATCCGAACGAATACGATAAAGAAGCAAATCGTTTAGCTGATGCTTTCCGTGAGAACTTCAAGAAATTCTCACACGTTTCAGAAGACATCGCAATCAAAGGCGGACCACCCGTTATTAAGTAATGACATATGAAAAAGGCTGATCAGGAATTCCTGGTCAGCCTCTTTTTGGGTTTTAAATTTCTTTTGGCTTTGATACGGATACGTAAGATACGACAGTTGGTAGTTGTTTTGCGAAGATAAAAGATGAGTAGCACACAGTAGCTGGTTTCATCTACTATAAAACACAACCTAACTTCTCCCCCCGTAGCACCGTAGGCACAACTGCGGGGTAGGCCGTGGCCATGAGACAACTGGCAGCACTATCACCAGTTGGCTTATGGCTGTAGGCAAACCCCCACGTGCCTGCCCGGGTCCAAAGCATGACACTCGCTACTTTCAATACCATATACTAAATCGAGCAACGACCAAGAATAGCTGATCAAACACATTTAACCTAGCCTATCCTCTTCATTGCCGCTTCATCCAATCCACTGCGTCTTTCACAAGTTTCCGATTCATTTCAGGAGGAATATAATGCGTGTAGCCTTCCAAATACCAAGTTTCAAATTCTTTATTCTCATCACGCAATGCATTCTCCAGCAATAATGCCTGTTCAAAAGACACATTCGTATCAAGAGTTCCATGAATAATCAGTGTCGGAATATCGATATCTTCCGTTCGGAACAATGCTGTTCTCTCACGATACGCATCTGGTTGATTATTCGGCGTTCCACCAATGACACGCTTCATCATCCGGCGCATGTCCTGTCGCTCTTTGTACGTGAATATCACGTCTGAGACTCCTGCCCATGTCACCATGGAAGTTAAATCATCGCGCATAATGGCCGTCCATAATGCCATGATTCCACCTCTCGAAAAAGAAAACAGATGAATGCGATCTGAGTTGACAGCACGTTGCTGTTTGAGTACTTCTACTCCTACTACTGCATCATTGCGATCTTCTCCAGCAAATTCATCCTTCCCTTCACCACCACGATTTCCGCGATAGTAAGGGGCGAACACGACAAGCCCATGGGAGGCAAATTGTGCAATACGCGCCGGTCTAACCATTCCCACATGTTGTATGCCTCCACGTAAATAAAGCAAGCCATCATACCGTCCTTTTGCTTTTGGTGTTGCGAGCAGCCCTTTTACATGCAAGCCATCAGAACTATAGGTAATTTCTTCTAATGTAACTTGTGGATTTGGTGAAGGATAGTCTTTTCTTCGAATGATTTGACCATCAGTTTGTTCCATCATTCGCTTCCACCCACTTCCTAAGTTCACCCATTCCACGATCTTTCATATGAAAGCTGAGTTCTTTACAGGCGTTCAGTTCAGCGTCTGTCATCCACACCGCTCCTTCAGTTTCCATCAATGTAAAGTCGTTTTCCACATGTGTTATATCTCCTGTAAAAACGGCTTTGCAGAACGGTGGTTCAGTAAAGACGACGTACTCAGCAAATGAATGTACGTTCTCTATAGTGACTCCTGTCTCTTCCATTGTTTCCCGAATGGCAGCTTGTTCAATTGTCTCTCCCGGTTCCGCTTTTCCACCTGGGAACTCAATACCGCGAATTCTATGTTTGGTCAATAACCAGTGTTCATCGCGCTTAATAATAACGAGCACATGGCGAGATTCGATTTGATGTGAATTGGGTCCAAAAGTCAATTCGACATTGGCTCCCTGTAAATCTTCAAATTTCAGCAATATGGATCACGTCCTTTCCTTTAGTGTAGCGGAAAGGTCAGCGAGGAATCAACGAAATAGCGGTAGTTGCTCGATAAAACGTTTGGATTCATCGTCTGTGTATTCATGGATCAAGGCAAAGATTTTCTTCAAGCGTAAATCCACTTTGTCATTGTCTTGATCATAGTGATAGGGAATATACGGTAAATGGGACCGCAAAAAGTTTTGAAATTCCAGCTGTTCCATTTGAGAAAATAATTTTTCGAATACAGGATATGCTTCTCTTGTAACTTCTACTTTGTATTCCCATGTCGAAGCGTGAGGGTCTGTGAGAACCATTTTGTGATTAATTGATATATACATCGGATATTTTTCTTCTATCATAATCATCCTACTTTCTTTTTTACGTAGGATACCTCGTAATGAAGAATTTATTCTGCACAAAAAACCTATTAACAGTATTTAGTTAATAGGTCATCGAATGATTATTCATTTTCTTGTTCTTCATACACTACCTTTTCAACTGCCAACGCTACGTTAATGTGTACATTTGGATCTAATGGATGTGGTACTAAATCGTCACGCTTTGTGCTATCCACGATCGCCAGAGCTGCAGCGATGAGCATTGGGTACGAGATGGATTTTGCATTGGCATTAAGCGCACCTCGAAAGATCCCGGGGAAACCCAGAACGTTATTGACTAAACGGCCATCAGCCGCATAGGCCGCGCCTGCTTCTAATGCGATTTCTGGGGAAATTTCTGCATTTGGATTAGATAAAGCTAAGATGATTTGTCCTTTCCGAATCATTTCTGGCTTGATTAGATTCGCAACACCAGTTGTCGCGATAACCAAATCACATGTCTCCATAATTTCTTCCATTGTCTCTACAACAGTACCGCCATACTCCGCTAACATCTCTTTAGCATGAGGATTGGGATCTGTTCCTTTCATTTCTGCTACACCATATGCCATAAACATACGACTAATGGCTAAGCCTGCTGCACCAAGACCGATTTGTCCGACTGAAGCATTAGCCAGCTCCACTCCGACATGTTTGCATGCTGTGAGCGCTGCTGCCAATGCAACGACTGCTGTGCCGTGCTGATCATCATGCATAACAGGAATCGGTAATTCTTTTTTCAAACGCTCTTCGATTTCAAAGCAATGCGGGGACCCGATATCTTCCAGTAAGATCGCACCAAAGCCTTGATGAATATGTTTGACTGTTTCTACGACTTCATCAGGATCACTCGTATCAAGTAAAATCGGAATGCCACTAATTCCAACAAATTGATCAAACAAAACAGCTTTCCCTTCCATGACAGGCATACCAGCTACAGGGCCAATATCTCCAAGTCCTAAAATAGCCGTACCATCTGTCACGATTGCTACTGTATTTGAAATACCTGTGAAATAATTTGCCTGTTCGGGATCTTCCTGAATAGTTTTGCATACACTTGCCACACCTGGTGTATACACTCTTCGTAAATCTGCAAGTGAACGGATTTCATGTGTGGCTTTCATATGAATTTTGCCACCTTCATGCATTTGCAGTACATCATCAGTAACAGCTTGAACTTTAATACCTTGTTTCAAGTTCTCGATTGCCACAACTATTTCAGCCAAATGCTCTTGATCATTGCATTGTAGCGCGATTTCTCTAATCGTGGAAAGCGTTCCTACTTTAATCGTCTGGATGTCACCAATATCTCCATTCAACTGACCGATTGCCATAGTTACTTTGCCAAGATTTCCCGGTTTAGAAGGGGTTTCAATAATTAAATTTCGCAAAAACTGTCCTTGAGCCATCTTCAATATACCTCCCACTGTGTATAATTTTATTTATATTCTGACAGGAATTTTGCTTACTTCCATAAAAAAACACACATCTCTAGTCATATGAGATGTGTGCTCCCCTATCAAGCCTTGATATCAATAGAAGCGCCCTTTGTTGGATGCGCAACTGATTGATTTTCAAGGCCGTTCAACATATCATTCATAGCAGAAGTCTCCATTGAAAGGGCTTTGTTCATAACGCTCATTTGAACGGTTGATTGCAAGCTTCTCAACTGGCTGGACATAATTGAATTGATATCCATGTCGTTCAACTCCTCTCTGGTATTCACTTCTTACTATCGGCTAATATCTTGATGAATGAAGGGATTTACTCGTTTGTTTCGCCAAGAAATGCATTTAACATCCACTGATGCTTCTCGACGCTCTGGTAAACCGCATTCAACATATCTTCCGTCATATCATCTGAATCCTTCGAGGCAAGTTCCATACCTTTTTTCAATGACTTCATCGTCTTATCGAAGTCATCTACTAATGTTTGCACCATATCATTCGCTTTTTCTGTGCCTTTTGCTTCGTCGACAACAGATTCAGACAAATGCTGTGATAGTGTTGCAGTCGGTTCACCGCCTAAAGTTAGCACGCGCTCCGCGATTTCATCCATATGCACTGTTGCTTCATTGTATAATTCTTCAAATTTAGCGTGCAATGTGAAGAAATGACTACCTTTTACATACCAGTGATAGTTATGAAGTTTCGCATACAACACCGACCATGTAGATACTTGTTTGTTTAGCTCTTGAATTAATTCTTTAGACATAAAAAAAACACTCCTCTAATCGTTTTATGCTTCTCTCTTTTAATTTACCACAGATATAGGTAAACTAAACCTTATTACATCTAAAGGTGATGAAAATGCTAAAGAAAGTATTGATCCGACTAATTCGATTCTACCAGAAGTTTATTTCTCCCCTATCTCCGCCCTCTTGCCGATTTCACCCGACATGTTCCCATTACGGAATGGAAGCCATTGAGACACACGGAGTGCTTAAAGGTAGTTGGCTAGCGGTAATGCGGATTTTAAAATGTCATCCATTTCATAAAGGTGGATTTGATCCGGTACCTCCCAAAAAAAACGAATAAAATAAACCGTACTAGGTTGCAAACATATAGCATATCTTGTATGATGAGAAAATAATCTAAATAGTAATCATTCCGATTACGTAACGGAGGCTTTTCTAATGAAAAATCGTTTGCTGTTGCTAGGTGCCGCTTTGCTGCTCGTGTTAAGTGGTTGTACCAATTCTGCAACGACTGAAACGGATGATTCCTCATCCGATCAATTACTCGTCTATACGACAGTCTACCCATTGCAATATTTCACTGAACGCATTGGTGGAGAGTATGTTGACGTGAAATCCATCTATCCGCCTGGCACAGATGAACACGTCTTTGAACCTACACAGAAAGATATGATGGCCTTGGCAAAGGGAGATCTATTCTTCTATATCGGACTTGGTCTTGAAGGTTTTGTACAAAAGACAGAGAAAACATTGCAGAATGAAGATGTTCAGTTTGTTCCGATTGCCGATTATATTGATCCTGAGGAATTGGAAGGTGGACATTCACACGAACATGGAGAAGAAGAGCATGAAGATCATGGGCATGACGATCATGGGCATGAAGATGCGATCGATCCACACGTTTGGATATCTCCTTATCTTAGTACGAAGCTTGCAGAGAAAATCACGCAAGAGTTGTCGGATGAATTGCCTGAGCATGCAGAGGCATTCAAGAAAAACTTCGAAGTTTTATATGACGAATTAGAAGAATTGGATCGCGGATTTAAAACAATGGCTGATGCCGCACCAAACAAAACATTCTTCGTGTCTCATGCAGCATTTGGCTACTTGGCAGATGCTTACGGATTACAGCAACTTGCAGTATCCGGTCTTGATTCCCAGAATGAACCTTCTCAAAAGGAATTGGCCTCTCTTGTAAAAGATGCAAAAGAACAAGACATTCAGTATATTTTATTTGAACAAAATGTCAGCTCAAAATTGGCTGAAGTCATTAAAAAAGAACTGAATGCCGAAGCGCTTACTTTGCATAATTTAAGTGTACTTACTGAAGAAGATATTCAAAAGAAAGAAACGTACTTTTCTCTTATGGAACAAAATCTAGAAGTACTGAAAAAAGCATTAGGGAACTAACAGTGGACGAATACTCCACTGTTTTTTTATAGCCATTTTCTCAATTCGAACCGCATCAGTTTATTTGATGCATTACGTGGCAGTTGCTCTACGAATCGAAATTCTTTTGGTAGTTTATAGCGTGCTAGACGTTCGGAACAGAAATCCAACAGTTCATCTTCATTAACTGCACCAACGAGGAATGCAACAGGTACTTGCCCCCACTCCGTATCTTCTTTACCACATACGCCCGCTTCCCTTATAGCAGGATGCGCTAGCAAAACATTTTCAATCTCGGCAGGATAAATATTCTCCCCACCTGAAATAATCAAATCAGCACGTCGATCGACGATGAATAAATAGCCTTCCTCATCAAGATAGCCAGCATCCCCTGTAGCGAGCCAACCGTCTTCGGTCAGCGCATTGCGTGTACTCTGGCTTCCAATATAACCTGGCGTCACGTGAGGACCTTTTATGAGCACTTCACCTACTTCACCCGGTTGAACAGTATCTTTAATTGTCACTTGATTGAAAAATAACGGTTTTCCCGCTGAACCTACTTTTCGCGCGGCATCTACTTTTCCAAGTGTTGTCGTTTGCGAACACGTTTCAGTCATGCCATATGTCTGAAGTATTGGTAATCCACACGCAGTCGCGCGATCCAAATAATCTAACGGCACAGGTCCGCCGCCAACGAGCATCGTACGGAAAAGTGGATGTGCTTTGCTATCAGTTGCTTCCATCACACGAACAATTTGATCCAACGTCAGGGCAACGACCGACATAGCCGTTACGTGCCCTGCTATAATTTGTGCAGCAGCTTCTTTTGCATCAAATTTTTCGTACAAACGCATTTCCATTCCGTAGATCACTGAGCGAATGACGATCGATAGTCCACTTATGTGGAATAACGGCATCATACAAAGCCATGAATCTTTATCCGTCAATCCGAGATTCAGCGCAGATGCGAGTGCGCTCGACGTATGATTGCCTGCTGTCTGTCGAACTCCTTTAGGTACGCCTGTAGTGCCCGAAGTGTACATAATCGAAAGCGTCTGATCTTCAGTCCACTGTTCCAGTATAATGAATTCTTTTCGATCAGACTCTCGAACTGCAGAATAAAATAAGCTCTTGATGTCATCCAATTCCGGAGGTGTCTGTATTTGATCATCTACAAGTACAAGTTTGGCTTCGGAATCACGTACTTGCCAGCGTAATTCCCGTTCAGTCAGCCGATTGTTCAGACAGACTACTTCCACACTTAATAACCAGCATGCATGGATGAAAAGTACTGTTTGGTCATTAGACTGACTAAGCAGCGCAACCCTGTTATTTGACTGAACTCCAAGATGATAAAGTTGTTGTGCGATTTCAAGGGATTGGTCATATAGTTCGCGGTATGACCAGTGTCCTTGCCCAGTAACTAAAGCGGATGCGTCAGGCGTCAATTTCGCCCGTTGCATAAGCCAATTAGGGATCATCATAAGTAATTCCTCCAATTAAAAATTAACGTAATGAAAAAGCTGCCCCAATTAGGCAGCTTTCATTTATTTAAGGGAAACGTGGGAATTGATCGAAGTCTGGTTTGCGTTTTTCTTTAAACGCGTCGCGTCCTTCTTTCGCTTCATCCGTTGTGTAATATAGCAATGTTGCATCTCCAGCCAATTGCTGAAGTCCTGCCAAACCGTCTGTATCGGCATTCATTGCCGCTTTCAAGAAGCGAAGTGCAGTTGGACTCTTGCCTAGCATTTCTTCACACCATTGAACCGTTTCGTCTTCCAGCTGCTCATAAGGAACGACTGTGTTGACTAAGCCCATATCGAGTGCTTCCTGCGCGTCATATTGACGGCATAGGTACCAAATTTCACGTGCTTTCTTGTGGCCTACAATGCGTGCGAGGTATCCTGAACCATACCCTGCGTCGAACGAGCCTACAGTAGGTCCTGTTTGTCCGAAACGTGCATTGTCTGCAGCAATCGTCAAGTCACACACTACGTGTAACACGTGACCGCCACCGATTGCGTATCCTGCAACCATTGCGACAACTGGCTTTGGAATAACGCGAATCAAGCGTTGAAGATCTAAGACGTTCAAGCGTGGAATTTCGTCGTCTCCGACATATCCACCGTGACCACGAACAGATTGATCGCCTCCTGAACAGAAAGCTTTCTCTCCTTCACCAGTTAACACGATAACTCCAATTCGTTGATCATCTCTTGCGCGTGAAAATGCATCGATCAATTCCATTACAGTTTTTGGACGGAATGCGTTGCGCACTTCCGGACGATTAATCGTGATTTTTGCGATACCATTGTACATTTCGTACTTGATATCATCATATGTACGAAGCGTTTCCCATTGACGGGTCATAATAAATTCCTCCTCGATTTTTACACTGTTTTCAGATAGCTCTTTATCATTGTAGCAAATTGTTGAGGTTTTTCCACGTGAATTGCATGCCCAGCATCTTTTATCGTTTCATGCCGCGCATTTGGCAGGCTTTTCATCATTTCCTGTGCAATATTTTCAAATTTCTCGTCTTCACTACCGGTAAGCAATAACACTGGAAGTGAAAGTTGCTCAAGCGCTTGCCAGTAGGAAGGCTGACTACCCGTTCCAATCCCTCGTAAACTGTTTGCTAAACCTGTCGGTCGTTGATTGAGGCGTTCAGCGCGCACTGCTTGCTGTTGTGATTCAGACAACTTCTTCTGTGAATGAAACAACGGAATTTCCTGCCAAAAGTCGACGAATTCTATCATCCCTTGTCGTTCTATCCTATCCGCAAGCTTGGCATCAGCTGTTCGCCTTGCGAGTTGCTGTTCTGACGCACGCAGGCCTGGTGAACTGCTCTCAAGAACCAGACTCGTAACCTCTTCAGGATACGTTGCAGTATAGCCTAAGGCGACACGGCCCCCCATCGAGTAACCAAGTAAGATCGGCTTCTTAATTTCAAGCTTCTGCAAGACTTCATACAAATCCTTTATTTGTTCTTCCATCTTGTAACGGTTCATCGTTTCAGGCGCTTCCGTCTTGCCGTGTCCAATTAAATCGACTGCTAGTACATAATAATCCGTCATAAGCACTTCAATCGTTTTCTGCCAAGTAGCTGTTGAACCTGTGAAACCATGCAACATGACGACTGCCGGTAATTGCTCATTTCCGTACCGTGCAACGTGTGTATCAATACCTCTGATTGTCAATACTTCAGTCGCCAATGCGTTCCACCCTCTTCGCAATTTCCCGCCACACAGAGCGATGCGCTTCCACATTGTCAGCACGCACTGTCGCCACTTCAATAATTCGTAGATTAGCCGTTTTATCTGTTTGCATCGCCTGTTCAAATGCTAGCGTCGTATCAACCGCATCATATTGCGCTTCATACATCGCTGCGATATGATGGAACGTTAAATTAGTTGGTGTCCCAAATAACTGCTCGTAATAGTGTTCAATAGAAGCTTGCGGCAAATAGGAGAAAATCCCGCCACCATTGTTATTAATTAGAACAATCGTCAAATCGGTTTGCTGTAGACGTGAAATAATCAGCCCATTGACGTCATGCAAAAACGCCAAATCTCCAATTAATAAATACGTCTTACGTTTACGGCCTTCTTGAATACCAAGAGCAGTCGAGACTACCCCATCAATTCCATTTGTCCCTCTATTGCAGAACAATGAAATATCACGGTTCGTCTTTTGGAAATGAGTATCCAAGTCTCGAATCGGCATACTGCTGCTGCAGACTACATCCGAGTGGTCCGGTAAATTGACAATGAATTGACGAACAAAGTGACCTTCATCTTGATGGAAATGTTGATCTTCATTCATTACATCTGCAGAAATTTGATTGGCTTCAGTCCACTCGTTCGTATACTCAGTCCGCTCGCAAGGTACAGATATTTGCTGCCAAATACTCGCTGCACTCACTTGCAAATGATGAGTAGTCAGACCAATCGGGTCACGATAATTTGGTGAATCATCAACCACAATATACGTTTCTGGACAAGCCTTCTTTAAAAACAAGAGTAATGGTTTAGAAATGGGCTGCGGGCCGAATCGTATGACGCAATCAGGTCGCATCTTTTCGGCAAACACTTCACTTTTTAGCAACGCATCATACTGATCAATACAAAGATCGTCACAATCTGTCGGTACTTGTGAGCGCAGATTGGATAACGGATCACATAGTACGGGCCATTGAAGTGCTTTAGCAAACTGCCAGAAACGCTCTTTATCTAGAGTAGTCGCTTGCTCGCCTATGACAAGTATGCCTTTTTTAGATTGCGTAATGGACGTTTCAAGTACTGTTTTCATATCTTCCGTTACAGCCAAATCCCCTACTAACTGTTGCTGGAACCGACTGACAGGCGCGGGTGCTTGTAAATCAATTAGTAGAGGTTCTCGAAATGGTACATTCAAGTGTACAGGTCCTTGTGGAGCAGTTTTGGCAACAGAAAGAAGTCTAACTGCACGTTGTTCCATATACCGTAAAATGTCTTCTCGATTTTCAGGCATAGGAAAATCAACGCTATCTTTGACGTGTTCCCCAAACATACGAATTTGATCAATCGCCTGTGGTGCCCCAACTTCACGTAATTCATGCGGACGATCCGCTGTGATGACGATCAACGGCAATCTGGCATAAAACGCTTCAGTAATTGCAGGATGATAGTTCGATGCCGCTGTTCCTGATGTACATAGTAAAACAACTGGCTGCCCAGTTGCCTTCACTAATCCAAGTGCGTAAAAAGCGGCTGAACGCTCATCGGTATGCATATAGGTCTGCATGTCCTTAGAATTCGTAAATGCATACGCAAGCGGTGTCGATCTGGAACCTGGGCTAATAACCGCCCTTTTCGCTCCTTGCCGAATAAGGGTATCCGTTAAGCGAAGCACATAACTCGTTAATCCTGTTTCGTGATCATTCATGTAAACGGCCTCCGAGTGCGCGTAACACAGGACGAAATTTCACCCATGTTTCCGCATATTCTTCCATTGGTCTAGAATCGGCTACAATACCGCCACCAGCATACAAATACGCTTCATTACCAGTTAGCAGACCTGAACGGATCGCTACCGCAAATTCTCCATTGCCCGCAGAATCCGCCCAACCAATCGGTCCAGCATAAAAGCCTCTATCCATTTGCTCTTCTTCGCGAATGATTTCGAGCGCTTTCTGCCGTGGGACCCCACCTAGAGCAGGTGTCGGATGAAGTGCTTCCACTAGACGGAATATATCCATGTCGTCCGCAAGCTCTCCCTCAACCGGTGTGAATAAATGCTGTATATCTCGTACTTTTAAAAGTTTTGGTGTTCTATTGACTCGCAATGATGTGCAAAATTCCGCAAAGACTTCTGTAATCATATCGACTACATACTGATGTTCTTCACGATTTTTTTTATCTCGTAATAACACTTCTCCAAGTCGTTGGTCTTCTTGAGACGTCTTTCCGCGTTCAATAGAACCTGCTACACACGCTGAATACGCATGCCCCTTAGAAATTTCAACCAAGCGTTCAGGGGTTGCACCGAAGAACATCTCATCGCCAATTTGCAGGCCAAAGTGGTAACTTGCAGACTGTTCATTCGTAATTGTATGCAATGCAGCAGCCTTTTGGAATTCTTCTTCGAACGTTAATTTAATTTTACGTGCAATGACTACTTTCTCTGCCTCTTGCGCTTGAATATGCGATGTTACGTGCTCTACAGCGTCCATATAGCGGTCCGTAGCCAATTCTGTTTGGTTGATCACGTCCGGCTTTCCTTGGAACGTAAATTCGTCAACCTGTGCAATATGAATCAAGCGGTCACGTTCTTGACGCAATGCTTCAAAGTCTGCTGCCGCTTGCGGTTCTTCCGTAATATAATTAATCGACACATACGTTTTGCCTTTTTCGATTTTCAATTGGAATAAAGGCACAGTGAAATAAGCGGCTGGAAAAGCACTCCACTCATCATCTTGACGTGTATGAGGATCAAAAGAAAATCCGCCAAACAACACCGGATCGATATCCTTTTCTTCCTTAATTAAAACTTCACATAATGTTGCCCATTGTGAAGAGATTGACTGAAAGCGATCCTTCTCCGCTGTTAAAACCGTAGCCTGACCTAAACCGACAAGTTTTACTGTCTTGTCTGCATTCTGCCAGAAGAAACGATGCTCACCATAATGTGAAAGGCCTGCTTCAAAAAAAGCAAGCGGACTTAACGTTTCCACTTCCAATGTTTCCGTAAAAAAACGAGATTCAGCGCCTGTTGCCGGAACCGTCTTTTCTCGATCGGTTAATTTCCGAATCATCCCACTCTCTCCTTCTCATCATGCTATATGTTTTTCGACAATTTACGTTCAGACATACTTTCTCCGAACGATAAGTACCTCTATTCTAGCACATCGGACGCTGTACTTAATATATAATGTCTCGCTGTATAGAAGAGCATTCGACAATTATTTTTAATGGTTGTCTGTTCTTACCTAACTGCTTGTTTTTGTTGTATACTATCAGATGATGACTACTTGTATAAGGAGAGATTACCCGTGCAACACACTATAGAAACCGATACCGGCTGGCGAGTTTGGTGGCAACTGACACGCCCTCACACATTGACTGCCGCATTTGCACCCGTCTTTTTAGGTACCATGATTGCGCTACAATACGGTCCACTTCATTTCCCACTATTTCTAGCGATGCTTGTAGCCAGTTTATTGCTGCAGATGGCCACAAATATGTTCAATGAATACTACGATTTCAAACGAGGACTCGATGATGAACACTCGATCGGTATTGGCGGTACGATCGTTCGAAACGGCGTACAGCCTAAAACCGTATTAAATCTAGCACTCATTCTATATGGCTTATCTGTTCTCCTGGGCATTTACATTTGCATAGAAACTTCCTGGTGGTTAGCTGCCGTAGGTTCCGTTGCCATGCTGATTGGCTATTTATATACGGGTGGACCCTACCCGATTGCATATACACCATTTGGCGAGCTCGTTTCTGGATTTGTTATGGGCATGCTATTGATCTTGATCGCATTCTATATCCAAACAGGAACTGTCACGGGCAACGCGATATTGCTATCTGTACCAAGCATGCTATTAGTCGGAGCCATTATGTTAGCAAATAATATTCGTGATATTGTACAGGATACTAAGGGTGGCAGAAAAACTATGGCGATTCTCGTAGGTCGAAATCATGCTGTAACAATATTGGCACTGTTTTTCATCATCTCCTATGTATGGATCATTGTACTGGTTGTGACAGGACATGTGTCTCCATGGGCATTACTCGTATTACTGAGCATCCCCAAACCGCTACATGCTACGAAAACTTTCCGCAAACATGAACAACCCATCCAAGTCATGCCAGCAATGAAGGATACTGGCGTTACCAATACGCTGTTCGGACTGCTTCTCGGTATCGGCATTCTCATTGCTCACTTCATCTGAATAAACTGCACCCACAACGTCCACACTAAAAAAGGTGGACGTTTTTTGTTGTAAAGGTTTACTCTAGCTTGTAAAAAGGGAAAGACTGAAATAAGAAAGCTTTCTCAGACTTCATGGGTAAACTAGGAAAGCCACATAGAAAGGGTCGTGACTACATTGTTAACAACTAAACAAATTCAACAACTCGAAAAAGAATTACGAGCTATGGAAGATCGTTTGACTGAAACGGATAATGAGACGGAAATCGTAAAGAATGCCCAGGAAGACGTTGGTGAATTATCGATGTATGATAATCACCCTGCTGACATGGGAACAGAACTATATGAACGTGAAAAGGACATGGCACTCAACACACATGCAGAAAGTGAACTGGAGAACGTCCAGAATGCACTACAAGCTATCAAAGAAGGCACGTACGGCACATGTGAAGTCTGTGGTAAGGAAATACAGTTTGAGCGCTTAGAAGCGATCCCTTACACTACTGTGTGTATCGAAGATGCGAAAAAAGATGTCCCAACTGACCGACCGGTTGAAGATGATTTATTAACCATGGCAGATCCGAATTCATTCGCTGCACGAAGAGAAGGTGATGCAATTGATTACGAGGATAGCTTCCAAGAAATCGCACAGTCCGGAACATCTGAAACCCCTTCCGACTTCTCGGGTAATAAAAATCGTGACTACGGGGATTTATATGATGAAGAAATGGATGATAGCGTAGAAGAATACGAAGAGTTTGCAGTATCCGACATTACAGGTGAACCAGCCGGCTTCGTACGCAATGAAGAAGCGATAGAATATGAGGATGAGTTGGATGAAGAAGGAATTGAATCACCACTAGGCGATATCCCTTATAAAGAACGTGATAGCTATATTGACGCGGAGGAAGATAAATAATTCAAAAGAGTAAGTCCCACGAGCAAGGCTCGTGGGACTTACTCTTTTACATATGCTTTCGTTCTATAGGTACAGCAGGCTTTGCTTAGTATTGACTGTCAGTTTGAGGATATAAGCGGTAGCATACAACTTCTATAAATAGGACGGCCATTTATATTTGCAGCACGATTCGATCCTATTGAAAAGCCTCTATATAACGCTCAGTTACTTCCTATATAATTTATAAGTAAAGAATAGAAAAAAGGCATTGCACAGTTATGCAATACCTTTTTGTATGTATGACCCCTACGGGATTCGAACCCGTGATACCGCCGTGAAAGGGCGGTGTCTTAACCGCTTGACCAAGGGGCCAAAATTATGGCGGAGAAGGAGGGATTCGAACCCTCGCACCGCTTTCGCGATCTACACCCTTAGCAGGGGCGCCTCTTGAGCCACTTGAGTACTTCCCCATAAAAATGGCTCCGCAGGTAAGACTCGAACTTACGACCGATCGGTTAACAGCCGATTGCTCTACCACTGAGCTACTGCGGAATGGTGGGCCTAAGTGGACTCGAACCACCGACCTCACGCTTATCAGGCGTGCGCTCTAACCAGCTGAGCTATAGGCCCATATTGGAGCGGGTAGGGAGAATCGAACTCCCATCATCAGCTTGGAAGGCTGAGGTTTTACCACTAAACTATACCCGCATTCATGGTGGCTCAGGACGGAATCGAACCGCCGACACAAGGATTTTCAGTCCTTTGCTCTACCGACTGAGCTACTGAGCCACATTTGGTATTTCTAGAAAGACGCCTTTTTGAAGCGTATGTATAAAATGGCGGTCCCGACGGGAATCGAACCCGCGATCTCCTGCGTGACAGGCAGGCATGTTAACCGCTACACCACGGGACCTTGGTTGCGGGGACAGGATTTGAACCTGTGACCTTTGGGTTA
>NZ_PDYR01000010.1:0-119509 GCF_002743165.1 Sporosarcina sp. P19
CAGGCACGTGGGGGATTGCCTACAGCCAGGAGCCAGCTGGCGGTGGTGCTGCCAGTTGTCTCATGGCCACGGCCTACCCCGCAGTTGTGCCTGCGCTACTAAGTGGTAGTTATTTTAGTTGTGGTTCTAATAGGAAGATCTGCAACTTTGTGATACTGATTTTCTGCATTTAAAAAAGAAGTATATGAACTGCCATACACACAATTCAATGAAGGCGACTGCTGTGGCTCCTTAGCGAAAGCCATCCACCAGCGCCGTAGTGGGGACAATGAGTATTACACTTACATAGGCAGTCAAACGAGTCACCCTGTACAAAACAGAAAAATAAATGATCTTGCCAAATCACTACCCACTACCGCTTATTACCCACCATGCACCAGACTCTAATCCAGATAAACAAATTACCATGACTTGAACAAATAAAAACTTTAATCCCTACTATTCTAATTTGCATTGACTATTTTTAATTGTCTGTTAAACTGTTAATAATATAACAGTTAGCGGGGGGATGGAATGATCACATTTGAATCGTGGAAAGATTCACCGGTCTTACCAGAGTTTCCAGCAGACTCCGAGACAAAAGGAGCTTCTGAAGTATTGCAATGGGCTTATGACTACTACGGGGAGAAGTTAGTTTACGCTTGTAGCTTTGGTATCGAAGGAATTGTATTGATTGAACTGATTTCACGCGTGAAACCCGATGCCAAGATTGTTTTTTTAGACACCAATTATCATTTTAAAGAGACATATGACACGATAGAAAAAGTGAAGAAGCGTTATCCTCAGCTGCAAATTCATTTGCAACAGCCTGGATTGACTATTGGAGAACAGACAGATCAGTATGGTCTAGATCTCTGGAAAACCAATCCGAACAAATGCTGTGATCTGCGGAAGATTAAACCATTGGAAGAAGCGATTGCCCCATCCACTGCCTGGATATCAGGATTACGTCGGGAACAATCTGAAATGAGAAAGTCTACCGAGTATCTGAATGTAGATAACCGTTTTGAAAAGATTAAAGTGTGTCCGCTTATACATTGGAAATGGAAAGACGTTTGGCGTTTCGCCCACACACATGAATTGGACTATAATATACTTCATGATCAAGGCTACCCGAGTATTGGGTGCGCAAACTGTACAAAACCAGCGTTTACTGAAGAAGATATGCGCTCTGGACGCTGGACTGGTAGCGGCAAGACAGAATGCGGACTGCACACGTAAATTTTTTTAGTCTTAAAACCTAGTATTTCTATATGACTTATTAAAATGAAAAGGATAGGTGTTCAAAAAATGACAACTATACAACCACATGGCGGTAATTTAGTTAATTTATATGATCCCACTCTCTCCATTGAGGGACTGCATAAAACAGTTTCAATTGATGCAACATCAGTAAGTGATTTGGAATTAATCGCAACAGGTGCATACAGCCCGTTAACTGGCTTTTTAACTTCTAAAGATTATCATGCAGTCGTCAATGATATTCGTTTAGCAGACGGTACGATATGGAGTTTGCCGATTACGCTACCCGTTAAAGACAGTTCGGCTTACTCTGTAGGCGATACGGTTTTACTCGATTATCAAGGCGATATCTACGGCACACTTGAAATTACGGATATCTTCGAACCTGATCAACAAATCGAAGCTGAAAAAGTTTATAAGACAGCTGACCGTGCACACCCAGGTGTTGCGAAGTTACTCGATCGCGGCCCTATCTATCTTGGCGGACCGATCAAACTGATCAGAAGAATAGAACAGAAAGATTTCGCTGAATTTTATTTCGATCCTTCTGAAACTCGTCAAGCATTTGAAAATAACGGCTGGAAGACGATCGTCGGATTCCAAACGCGTAATCCTGTGCATCGTGCACATGAGTATATTCAAAAAACAGCACTTGAGATTGTTGATGCACTTTTGCTCAACCCGCTAGTTGGCGAAACAAAGTCTGATGACATTCCCGCCGATGTACGGATGGAGAGTTATCAAGTATTACTGCGTGACTACTACCCTGAAGATCGTGTGCAGTTGGCTGTCTTCCCTGCTGCAATGCGTTATGCAGGACCACGTGAAGCTATCTTTCATGCCCTTGTACGTAAAAATTATGGTTGTACACACTTTATCGTCGGCCGTGATCATGCAGGGGTTGGAGATTATTATGGCACATACGAAGCACAAGAAATCTTCTCGAACTTTACAGCGGAAGAAATCGGCATCACATTACTGTTCTTTGAACATAGTTTCTTCTGTAAAGCCTGCGGCAATATGGCAACACCTAAAACTTGCCCGCACTCTAGTGAGGACCATGTAATCCTTTCGGGAACTAAGGTACGGGAGATGTTGAAAAACGGCATCTTGCCTCCACCGGAATTCAGTCGTAAAGAAGTAGTTGATGTACTGATCAATGGCTTACAAGAAAAAGAACTAGCGAAGTGAGGGGAAACGATATGGCAAAGAACATTGTATGGCATGATCAATTAATTTCAAAAGAAGAACAGCGTATAAAAAATAAACATCATAGCGCAGTACTCTACTTCACTGGTCTATCGGGTTCGGGTAAATCTACGATTGCCAATGCAGCCGCTCGCCGGTTGCACGATCTTGGTGCTAACACCTATGTACTTGATGGCGATAATGTCCGTCATGGCTTAAATAAGGACCTCGGCTTCTCTGATGAAGCACGTAAAGAAAATATTCGTCGCATCGGCGAAGTTTCGAAATTATTCATTGACAGTGGTCAGCTTGTGTTCACCGCATTCATCTCCCCTTTCCAAGAAGACCGGGACAGCGTCAGACGTTTGGTGGAAGAAGATGAATTTGTTGAAGTGTATATCAGTTGCCCTCTTGATGCTTGTGAAGAACGTGATCCAAAGGGGTTATATGAAAAAGCACGCGCTGGTGTCATTCCTGAATTCACCGGAATTTCATCACCTTATGAAGCACCAGTAAAACCTGAACTTACATTAAAAACCGATCAATATACTGTGGAAGAGTGTGTCGAGCAATTAATCGGCTACTTACGTGAAAAAAAATGGATTAATTAAGGAGTGGTTGGAATGGGAAAAGTTTGGCTAGTCGGAGCGGGTCCTGGAGATCCTGATTTATTGACCGTCAAAGCGTTGAAAGCTATACAGCAAGCGGATGTAATTCTTTATGACAGACTGATCAATCAAGAAATGCTAACTTACGCGAAGCCGGATGCGGAATTGATTTTTGTAGGAAAGCTTCCGAAGCACCATTTCCTCCAGCAGGATATGATTAATTCCTTATTGGTTAAACAGGCGAAGCAAGGTAAACAAGTCGTACGTCTGAAAGGCGGCGATCCATTTATATTCGGTCGTGGCGGTGAAGAAGCAGCGTTTGTGGTAAGGCATCACATCCCATTCGAAGTAATTCCGGGCATCACGTCCGGAATAGCAGCTCCTGCCTATGCAGGTATTCCTGTTACTCACCGTGATTATAGTGCATCATTTGCCATCGTCACAGGCCATCGTAAAGAAGGAGCCGAGGAGGCTGAGAAATGGCAGGCTCTCGCGAAAGGAATTGATACACTGGCGATCTACATGGGTGTCAGCAATCTTCCCTATATCCAGAAGCAATTAATCCAACATGGCAAAGATCCAAACACACCCGTCGCATTCATTCATTGGGGGACTACAGAGACGCAGCGCACAGTTACTGCGACACTTTCCACCATGACGGACACGGCACGTCTTGAGGAAGTCCAAAACCCTAGCATGATTGTTATTGGAGAAGTAGTCCGCTTACGTGATGAATTACAATGGTTCGAGGAATCGAGCGAAGAACGTCGTTTGCACGAGACGATGGTATGAGAGCGATTCTATATATTTGCCATGGCAGCCGCGTAAAGAAAGGACAGCAGGCTGCTTTGGCGTTCATTCAGAAGACGATGGAAACCGAAGCGGCCCCTATTCAAGAAGCGTGTTTCCTTGAACTCGCCGATCCGTCTATCGCAGTAGGTGCCGCACGCTGTATAGAACGGGGCGCTACAGAAATTATAGCTATCCCCTTTCTGTTATTGCGCGCGGGTCATGCCAACGTGGACATTCCTACTGAGCTACAGGAAGTCATGATAAATTACCCTAATATTCCTGTTTACTACGGTGATCCAATTGGTGTGGATGAACGAATGGTCGATGTGCTGATCGAACGATTGCATGAAGCGACAGAGTCAATTCCTGAGGATGCATCCATTTTATTGATTGGAAGAGGCAGCAGTGATCCTGCTACGAAAGAAGATTTTGCGGAGATCAAAAGAATCTTCCAAGAGAAAACTATGCTTCAAAATGTTAGCGTCGGTTATCTAGCAGCTTGCGGACCTTTTTATGAAAAGGAAATCGAACGACTGCTAGAACAGCAACCTAAGAATCTATATATTTTGCCGTATTTATTGTTCACTGGTATTTTGATGAAATCAATTGAACGAACACTACAGAAAACTAAAACAACAACCGCTATTCATCTATGCCCCGAATTAGGCTATGATCCAGTGATTCATGCGATTCTAAATGAAAGGGTCGATGAGGCAGCAGAAAGGAAACGTGGTCTTTATGTTCCCCATCATGCTTGAAAACATGGATGAATCAAACATATTCTTGGTCGGTGGCGGGCACGTCGCGTATCACAAAGTACTCAACCTACATCGGTTCGGTATTCATCCTACCATTATTAGTCCTGAATTCCATCCGTCTTTTGCTGAACTTGAACAGCAAGGGACGGTTACACTCATCACGAAAGAAGCCGAATGGGAAGATGTTGCGAACGCTTTTCTTACATTGCTCGTTACAGACAATGAAGCAGTAAATGATCATCTCGCCAAGCAATTAAAGGATGCGGGTAAACTAGTCGTCCACGCTTCCAATCCATCACTAGGTACCGCGCAGATTCCAGCGGTCACGACTCGCGGTAAACTAATTATCAGTGTATCAACAAGTGGCGCTAGTCCTTCATTGGCCAAAAAGATTCGTGACGATATTGCAGAAACTTATGATGAACAATATGAGGATTATCTGGATTTCCTAGCTGATGTTAGACATTATGTGAAGCAGTATGTAGCAGATCGTGCAGAGCGCAGAACATGGCTGAAAGAAGCTATCGAGCCTATTTATCTCCATAACACAGAAGAGCGTCAAACCTTTCTGAACGAACTACAGCAAACCTCTCCTTCAGAACAGCTGGTTAATTAAAAAATGAAATAAAAAAGATCCTTAATTCACTTACGAATTAAGGATCTTTTTATATAGTTTTCAATCGATTACTTGTTCATGTAAGATTTAATTTCTTCTTCAGACATAGAAGAATCACATTTAACGTTTACTGTGTCTCCATTTGTGTAGATGAAACCAGGTACTGTTGGAATGTCGTACTCATTACGGAAAGCAGAAACACCTTTCATGTCAGCGTTTTCAATACTGTTAACGTAATAGATGTGGGCATCCGTTTCTTTGGCTACTTTGTTGAGTTTCTCAACGAAGATTTGGCAGTAAGGACATACGGATTTACCGACATAGATTACAGCCTCGCCGTTCCCTTTTACGAGTTCGTCTGCTCTTGCTGAATCAATTTTATCAAAACTAGCTATATTTTCTTCATAACTCATTTATAATCAATCTCCTTTCTTTGTTATTAGTAGTATACCGCATTGTGTAGCGACTCAAACAAATCTGCTTATGGGTTCACGTCCACATACCTTTTCAAAGAACTTTTTACACTATCTAATCAAAATATTAAAATTTTATTTAAATAAAGGTTTAACTTTAAATTATTTTCCTCTATTTTAATAAAATAAAAAAGGCAGCAAAGTTCTACTACCTTTTCAATCTTGATTAATGACCTAAATAAGCTTTCTTAATCGTATCATCTTGCAATAATTCTTTAGCAGTACCAGAAGCAACTACTTTCCCATTTTCAAGTACATAACCATGATCTGCTACTTTTAAGGCTTGTCGCGCATTTTGTTCAACAAGTAATACAGTCGTACCCGCTTCATTAATCTCTTTAATAATTTTAAATATATCTGCAACGATTATCGGTGCTAGACCCATTGAAGGTTCATCTAGTAAAAGAAGCTTTGGCCTAGACATAATCACTCTGGCAATCGCTAACATTTGTTGTTGTCCACCTGAGAGTGTACCACCGTATTGCTCTTTTCTTTCTCTCAGAATTGGAAAGCGATCCATCACCTTTTCAATATCCGCGCCAACTTCTGAATCACTTCGGTGATATGCACCCATTTCCAAGTTTTCTAAAACAGTCATTGTTGCCAAAATACCTCGACCTTCTGGAACAAGTGCTAAACCATTTCTTAAGAGCTGGTCTGGTCGACGGCCTGTAACGTCTTTCCCTAAATAATGGATTGTACCTTCTTTAGGTTTTAACAGCCCAGCAATGGTATTCATCATCGTCGTCTTGCCAGCACCATTGGCACCTAAAATCGTTACGATTGTCCCTTCTTCTACAGCTATATCTATACTTTTTAACGCTTGAATTTTACCATAAAAGGTACTGATGTTATCTAGTTTAAGCAAGCTCATCTTCCTCCTCAACCCCGAGGTAGGCTTCAATTACTTCTTTATTGTTTTGAATACTGCTCGGTGTACCTTCTGCAATTTTTTTACCAAAGTTCAAAACGATAATTCTACTACAAACACGCATCACTAGTGGCATATCATGTTCGATCAGTAGCACTGTAATATTTAACGTTTGGATTTTTTTAATTAAATTAAATAAATCATTCGTTTCTTTTTCGTTCATCCCAGCTGCTGGTTCATCAAGTAGAATTAACCTTGGTCTACTCGCTAATGCTCTTGCGATTTCTAATCTTCGCTGTGCACCGTATGAAAGGTTTTTTGCAATTGTTTCCTTGTCATTCGCTAAGCCAACAACTTCTAGTATCTCATCTGAAGTCGCCAATACTCTAGCTTCTTCTGCCTTTTGCGCTTTCGTACGAAAAACACTTTGCATCACATTCGTTTTTAGTCGGCAATGATTACCTACCATAACGTTTTCACGCACTGTTAAGTCAGAAAACAGACGGATATTTTGAAAGGTACGACAGATTCCTTTTTCTGTAATTTGATGTGGCTTCAAATTGGAAAGTGGATTACCGACAAACGATATATCACCAGAACTAGGAGGATACATAGCTGTAATCATATTAAACATCGTCGTTTTTCCAGCACCATTAGGCCCAATTAAACCAAGAATTTCGCCTTCTTCCACTGAAAATGAGACATCGGTTAAAGCTTGGATACCACCGAAGTTTTTACTGATCTTCTTTATTTCCAGTACCATGCTTTTTCTCCCCTTTCTTCTTAGGCATCAATCGTTTAAATCGGTTCATCATATTCACATCGATAATTCCTTGTGGACGGAACGCCATCATAAGAACAAGAAGTGCACCATAAATCATAAATCGATACTCGTTGATAAAACGTAAGAATTCTGGCATTGCAGATAAGAAGACAGCTCCGAATATGGATCCCCATATAACTTCGCTTCCTCCAAAAATAGAGAATATCAATATTTCTACTGCTCTGTGATAATCAAAGTCTGATGGGCTGATATACGCCATTAAATGGGCATATAATGCGCCTGCAAATCCTGCTAACATCGCGCCTTGACCGAATGCCAACACTTTGTAATAAGTAATATTAATACCCATTGCTTCTGATGCTTCTTCATCCATTTTAATAGCGGAGAAAGCACGTCCAATTCTAGAATTATTTTGTCTCACGAAGAACCAAATAACAGAAATCGTTATAATGAGTAAGACAAAAAAGACAGCTAAACTTATGAATTGGTTATTTTTCAACCCAAACATATCAGGTTCTATTCCCATACTTTTACTTAAACTAAATATTTCTCTTCCAAGATGCGGAATGCCTGATAAGCCAATTGCACCGTTTGTTAAACCATCCCAGTTAATGAAAAGGACTCGAACGACTTCACCAAACCCAAGTGTTGCAATAGCGAGATAAACACCTTGTAATCTTAAAGCTGGTATACCAATTAATGTCCCAACAATCCCTGTAAAGATCGCAGCTATAACGACACCGAGTACAAGTGGCATATTATAATTAAGCGTTAGAATAGCTGTTGTGTACGCGCCTATACTCATAAAACCTGCGTGACCCAGTGATAATTGTCCCGTTCCAAGCGTTATGTATATACTAACAGCCAGAATAATATTGATTAAAATAAAAGAACTAACTTGTAGATAATACGGGTTTATTAATTCGCCTAACATCTAATCAACCCTTTCTTCCAGTTGTAGCTGTTCCAAAGATTCCTTGTGGTCGTACGATTAAAATAACAATGATTGCGATAAACGCAACAGCATCACGATAACCTGAATCTCCATATGCTACGATAAATGTTTCAGCCATCCCTAAAATCAAGCCACCTACCATGGCCCCCCTTACATTACCTAAACCACCTAAAATAATAATAGCTAATCCTTTAAGTCCGAAAGATAAACCCATTTGGGGGTTAACAGAGTTGAAAGCTATTCCAACTAAAATTCCAGCTATTCCGCCCATTGCCGATGCAATAATAACGGTTTGCGTTATCGTTCTCTTCGTATTTACACCAAGAAGACTTGCTACTGCCAAGTTTTCTGCACTTGCACGTAATGCTTTTCCTGCCTTTGTTTTAGATAACCAAAAAGTAAGTCCAAACATAAGTAAAATAGCAATAACAAAAATAATAATTTGAACGTAATAAACAGTTGTTGATCCTAAAACGAATTTTAATTCCGAAAGTGATGTGCGAAATGGTTGGTTGCCTGAACCAAAAAAGTGATGTGCGACGTTCTCAAGAAAAATAGAAACACCGATTGTACTTATTAAAGGCGCAAGATGTGAGACACTCTCTTTTCCTCGTAATGGTCTTAGCGCAAATGTTTCCAGAAAATAGCCTAAAATTCCTGTCACTACAATGGCTACAACAAACGCAATATATAATGGCCAACCTAATATATTCGTGACGACGACGCCCATAAATGCTCCGAACATAAAGATTTCCCCGTGCCCCATGTTCACTACGTTCAATACACCAAATACGAGCGTGTAACCTAGCGCAACAATGACATAGATACTCCCTAATGTTAAACCATTTATTAATTGTTCAATTAGCAATAGTCCTCCTCCTTCTTCATTTTCGACCTATTTAATCAATCTCATTTTTCTTAAGTCATTTAGGAAAACAATAAGGCTGGGAAACCCCCAGCCCCTTTCCTTAAAAATTATTCAAATACTACGTATTCGTCACCTTCAATAATTAAAACAGTTGGCTCCATAATAATGTCGCCTTCTTCATCAAATGACATATTTCCTAGAACACCTTCAAAATCTTTAATTTCAGCAAGTGCATCACGAATCGCATCACGATCTGCTTCACCAGCATTTTTAATTGCTTCAGCCATTACATAAAAACCATCATATGCTTGTGCTGCGAACTGGTCTGGCTCCATACCGTAAGCCGCTTCATAATCTTCAACAAACTTTTTAACTTTCTCGTCGTCTTTCTTAGCGAACCAAGGAGTTGCAACGATTAAACCATTTGCAGCATCACCAGCAATTTTAATGACTTCCGGTGAGTTAAAACCATTACCGCCAACAAATGGTATGTCAATTCCCATTTTGCGGGCTTGATCAAGAATTACTGCACCTTCATTATAAAGAGCAGAAGCTAAAACTAAATCTGGGTTAAGGCTCTTAATTTTTGTTAATTGGGCTTTATAATCAGATTGTCCTAACTGGAAAGTTTCTGTTGTTAGAACTTCTAAATCTAAATCTTCAGCAACTTGCTTCATCGTGTCATATCCTGCTTTTGTGAATACATCATCATTTCCGTATAAAATAGCAACTTTTTTCGCGCCATATTTATCAATAGCTTTTTGCACAGATGCAGGAATTGCTAATGTCTCAGGAATCGAGTTTCTAAATACATATTCTCCAAGTTGTGGAATACCTTCAGCTGTGTTTGATGTACCTAGAATCGGAACACCGTTTAAATCTGCTTCTGGTCCAACAATTTGCATTTCAGTACTTAAAGTAGGTCCAATAATTGCATCTACATTTTCTGAGTTCATTAATTTTTGCGCAACTGATAATGCTTCTTCTTGTGTACCAGCAGAGTCTTCAATCTTCAACTCGATGTCGACTTCTCCTAGTTCAGTAATTTCTTTGTGTGCAAGATTGATTCCGTTTGTAATCGCTTCACCATAACTAGCACCTGAACCAGTTAAGTATGAAATAACGCCTACTTTTGCTTTTACAACATCATCAGAATCTGCACTTTCAGTATCATCTGTTGATGAGTTTCCACATGCGGCTAACATTACTAATGTGAAAGCCATTAAAACTGTAAACAAGAGTTTACTTCTTTTACTCATTCTACCCAGCCCCCTATTTGATTGAAATTTCAATCACTGAGAATTACACAACTCCCAATAATTTCTTAGTTATACCATTTGGCATTTTCATTTGTCACAACCCTGGTAATCTTATGACTCATCGAATATGAGCTTCTGTTTTTACGTGACAAAATAGTGATATAACTAATATTTTGATTATACCTTATTATTAATAGTATAGGTATAATATTTGCAATGTTTAAAACTGTCAATCACATTATAAATATTCATTTCTTAATTGCAGATAATGTAAAACATTTTATAAACTGGATTTATCCATTTATGATTATCTTCGCAGCGAGTTGTTACGGTACACTCTCTACTATTATTAATCTCGCTATATAAGATGATTTCACTTTTGCAGGGCAGTGACGACTCAGTAATTTACTAGTTTATATGTTTGTTCTTTTCATATTTAATATTGTCCTACTTATTATTGTACGTCGAAAAGCAAACAAAAAGACCTAATTAAATTAGGTCTCTTCAAATTTCTTATGCCACAATCACATAATAGAAAGATGCAGGAAAACTAATCGTTCACGCTTCCAATCCGTCTTTAGGCACTGAGCAAATTCTCGCTGTCACTACCCGTGGTAAACTGATCATCAGTGTATCAACCAAGTGGCTCAAGTCCTTCATTGGTCAAAAAGATCCGTGACGAAATTGCGGAAACCTATGATGAACGATATGAGGAGTATCTGGATTTCCTTGCTGAAGTTAGAAATTATGTGAAGCAATACGTAGCGGATCGTACAGAGCGCAGAGCATGTCTAAAAGAAGCTATCAAGCCTATTTATCTCCATAATACAGAAGAGCGTCAAATGTTTCTGAACGAACTACAGCAAACCTTTCCTTCAAAACAGCTTATTAGTTAAAAAAGATCCCTAATTCATTTGCGAATTAAGGATCTTTTTATATAGTTTTCGATCGATTACTTGTTCATGAATGATTTAATTTCTTCTTCAGACATAGAAGAATCATATTTAACGTTTACTGCGTCTCCATTTGTGTAGATGAAGCCAGGTACTGTTGGAATATCTTTGTTATTAGTAGTATACCGTAATGCTTTAGCACATAAACAAGTAAATGCTTACAAGATGATTTCGGACACTATTTTTAAAGTTAAATTCATTGATCAATCAAGAACACAGAAAAACCCTGCCTATTTAGACAGAGTTTTTCAATGACATTTATTTATTGAATTCCTTTTTTAACCCACTCTGCTACTGTGACTGTACGTTTAGCTTGATGTTTAACAGCCGCTTCTACATCTTCAATCATTTCACCAGACGACCCGACTGTAACGCTAGTTCCATATGGATTTCCACCTGCACCAAAGACTACTGGATCCGAATATCCCGGTGGAACGATAATCGCACCCCAGTGCATCATCGAAGTATATAGTGATAGGATGGTTGCTTCTTGACCGCCATGTGGGTTTTGAGCCGAAGACATTGCACTTACAACCTTATTAATCGTCTTACCTTTTGCCCATATACCACCTTGCGTATCGATAAACTGTTTCATCTGAGAAGCCATATTACCAAAACGTGTTGGCGTACTGAAAATAATAGCATCTGCCCATTCAATATCATCTGATGTTGCTACTGGTATATCTTTCGTTGCATCAGCCGTTGCTTTCCATACATCATTTTTTTCAACTACTGATTGTGGAGCCAGTTCTTGCACTTTTAAAATTTTTACATCAGCACCTGCTTCTTTTGCGCTTGCTTCTGCCCACTTGGCTAATTGAAAATTCGTTCCACCCACACTGTAAAAAATTACCGCTAACTTAACTTCTGACATTCACACATCTCCTTTAGTTTGTTCAATATTGTTTCATTAAATTCATACTAATAGAACCTATTCCTTCTTCCTTTCCCCGTTATTTCTATTACTAATCATCTCCATCCACATAATTTTCATACCTGCCCCTTACTTTACAAATGAGATAGAAATGCAACAATAAACCGATTATCTTTACAAATATCTTAGTGAGTTTTCTAAAAATCCAATACTACAATTCAAAAAGGACAGCTAGATTTTACTCTAGCTGCCCTACTGACCCATTTATACCTTATGGAAATTTGTTCCGTCCGTAGTTTCCGCAACAATTCCAGCGCGGATCACAAAGTCTCCGAAGTGCTCGCCGTCATCGCGTTCTTTCGCATAACGTTTCAATATAGGTCCTAACTCACTTAATATCTCTTCTTCACCAATATTTTCACGGTAAATCTTACTTAAGCGTTGTCCCGTAAAGCCGCCACCTAAGTACATATTATACTTGCCTGGTCCCTTACCGATGAATCCTAGTTCCGCTATCGCCGGACGTGCACATCCATTCGGGCAGCCAGTCATACGCGTCACGATTTCTTCATCGCCAAGTCCAGCTTCGTCTAGCAAGCCTTCAATTTTTGTGATCAGCGAAGGTAAATAACGTTCTGCTTCTGCCATCGCCAAACCGCATGTCGGTAGTGCTACACATGCCATGGAATTTCTACGTAATGCTGACTGCTCAGCTGGAGACTCCAAACCATACTTCGCAATAATTTCTTCTATATTATTCTTATTTGAATCTGCTACGTCACCCAATACTAAGTTTTGATTTGGACTCAAACGGAAATCACCTGTATGAATTTCGGCAATTTCACGAAGTGCGGTCATCAATTTATAGTTTTCTGTATCACGCACACGACCGTTTTCAATGAAGAACGTATAATTCCAACGATCATTTTCAGCTGGTACCCATCCATAGCGATCCCCGTTATGATCAAAGTGATAAGGGCGCGTTTCTTCCAATTCCCAGCCCAGACGGCTATGAAGTTCACTAATCAGCCAATCTAGTCCCCGAGAATCAATCGTATATTTGAAGCGTGCATACTTTCGCACGGAACGATTTCCGTTGTCACGCTGGATCATCATCAAGTGCTTCGCTACATCTACTACTTGATCTGTAGGTACAAATCCAATCAGACGACCTAACTGAGGGTACGTCTGCTCATCACCATGCGCCATTCCCATACCGCCACCTACAGCAACGTTGAAGCCGACTAATTTTTCGTCTTCTACTATCGCAATCAACCCAATGTCTTGAGAAAATACATCAATATCATTCATTGGAGGTACCGCAATTCCAATCTTGAATTTTCTAGGCAAATACGTCGCGCCGTAGATTGGCTCTACCTCTTCCGCTGCCGTATCCACAACCTTTTCCTCATCCAACCAAATTTCATGATAAGCCGTTGTTTGTGGCAGTAAATCCAAACTTAATCTCTTCGACCACTCATATATTTCCGCGTGAACCGATGACTGATTCGGATTGGGGCTGCACATGACGTTTCGGTTAACGTCACCACAAGCCGCAATAGAATCCAGTAGCGCGTCATTCATTTCCTGGATATTCTTTTTCATATTCCACTTCAAAATCCCATGCATTTGGAATGCTTGGCGTGTCGTTAACTTTAATGTGCCGTTACCATATTTATGTGCCAGTTCATCCATAACAAGCCATTGTTTTGGCGTAGCGAAGCCAGCAGGCGTCCGCACCCGGATCATGAACTGATAGGCTGGCTCCAACTTTTGACGCTGACGCTCTACCCGTAAATCTCGATCATCCTGCAAATAACTACCGTGGAATTTCATTAGACGGTTATCATCATCTGGAATTCCTGAGCTGATGGAATCATTCATCGTTTCAATGAGATTTCCACGCAAGTAATCACTTTCAATTTTAATTTCTTCTACATCACTCGGTGCTCCATCTTGTATATGAATCGGTTTTGTTGTTGAAGACATGCTTCCACTCCCCTTCTGAATTACTTAATAGACATCTCTCTGATAGCGTTTTTCTTGAACTAACTGTGTAATGAACGCTTCGGCTTCTTCAAGTGATTTGCCGCCTTCTTGTTGAAGGATTTCCAGCAAAGTCGCGTGGACGTCTTTTGCCATGTTCTGTTCATCACCACATACATAAATCACTGCACCTTCTTCAATCCATTGGTACAGTTCTTGACTTGCTTGTTTCATACGGTGCTGTACATATACTTTTTCATCCGTATCACGTGAAAAGGCTACATCGAGGCGTGTTAACGCACCATCCTTCACGTAATTTTGCCATTCAGTCTGATAATAGAAATCTGTCACATAATGCTGATCTCCAAAGAACAACCAAGACTTTCCTTCTGCTCCTGTTTCACTACGTTCTTCAATGAATGAACGGAATGGTGCGATACCCGTTCCAGGCCCTATCATGATGATCGGCGTTCCGGAATTAGCAGGTAAACGGAAATTATCATTTTTATGGATATAGATTGGTAATGTATCTCCTGGCTCAAGGTTTTCTGCACATTGGATAGAGCAAACGCCTTGTCTGTCGCGACCATGCGCTTCGTAACGAACAACACCAATTGTCAGATGCACTTCTTCAGGATTCGCTTCTAGACTACTTGCAATTGAATATAATCTCGCTGGCAATTTACGAAGAATTCCCACCAGTTGTTGTTCTGAAGCTTCTACTGGTCCGAAGTCCGTTAATGCATCCAGTAAATCTCGTCCATCGACATACGCACGAAGTTCATCCGTATTTTCTTTATTTAGAAGTCGCTTCAACTCTTCTGACTTAGAGTAATTTGATAGTTTTTCAAGTAACGGTCTAGTCACTACAGTAACTTCTAAGTGATTCAGTAAAGCAATGCGTAAAGCACGGCGCTCTCCTTGTGAGTTAATTTCTACTGTTTCTTCTGCATTCCAATCCCCTACTTTAATAATCTCATCGATTAAGTCGGAATTATTCGTTGGGAAAATCCCTACACTATCGCCTGGTTCATATGTCAGCCCAGAGCCTTCTAATGAAATCTCTACGTGACGCGTTTCTTTATTAGAACCACGGCCGTTTAGGTTAATATTTTCAAGTACTTCTGCATTAAATGGATTCGTGCGTGAATACTGAGTAGAAGATGTAGTTTCGACTTCTACACTAGCTGCAGCTGATTGGCCGCCCGTTTGAATTTCCAAGGAAACTTCAACCGCAGCTAGCCACTGTGCTGCTGGTTCATCATAATCCAAATCACAATCTACACGTGGTGCTAACTGAACAGCGCCAAGGTCAGATAGTTTCTGATCGAAGTCAGCGCCAGTCTTACAGAAGAATTCATACGAGCTATCGCCAAGTGCCAATACTGAATAATGGAGATGATCTAGTTTCGGGGCACGTTTTCCATGCAAGAATTCAAAAAATGGTAAGGCCGTGTCAGGTGGATCTCCTTCTCCGTGCGTACTGACGACAAGTAATAGGTTTTCGATTTTCTTCAGGTTATTCGGTTTAAAATCATTCATGGACTGGATGGTTACATCAAAAGATTGTTCTTTTAACTTAGCTGCCGCTTGTTCTGCGATTCCCTGCCCGTTGCCTGTTTGGGAGCCATAAAGTACAGTTATTTCTTTTACTGCCGTCGGAACTTCTATAGCGGGACGCTCTAATACAGCGACGCCACCCGATGGTACTGAAGCTGAGCTGATAGCTGTTAAATAACCACTCAGCCAACTTTGCTGTGTTTCTGTGATGCTCGGTAATAAACGATTGAGCAATTCCACTTGTTCTTCACTAAAAGGACTGTTCGATACTTGTAACGCCATATTCATCACCCTCGCAACCTCTTATTGTATTTTTTATAATCGCTTAATGTTGCAGAAAATCTGACTAGACTGACAACTATTTTTAAGATGATTTCATTGTATTATGATTAATCCTATTAGTCAAGTAGGTATTTAATATAGTAAAGTAAACTTTGTAGAAATAGAGTGGTTGGAATTTTTGTTGGGGTGGGGATTTGCGCTTCGGAGGGGACGCTTTCCCATGGGCGCGACCCTTACCTTTCGTTGCAATTCGCTTGTTAATAAAAAATCATCTAATATTGCTAACACACTTTGATTTTGAACTTAATAATGCAAAAAAGGATGCCCCGAGGTTCTGGGACATCCTTGTCTTGTTAATTCGAAAGTTGTGCTTTGGAACGGTTACCTGCTCTTCGTATCCAGGCAGCCACTAGGATAATGATTAGTAAACCAAGTTGTGCCATGATCGTTTCATTGGTCGGATAAAAACCAATAAAGTCAATAATCTGCAAGCGAGGTTGTACCGTTGTGTTGATCACGTTCGTTAACTGCAATGTATGCAGACTGACGCCAATAATCTTGAATGCTAGCACATAAATCAATATCGTTGCCACTGCAAAGAAGCGGTGGATCGGAACACGATGACTGAGTTTCATGAAGACGACCGCGACGATCGCCAATATGACAACTGCTAGCAATATACCCATCACAAATTTCATAGTGGACATCTTTGGCGCAATCCCTGCATAGAAGACAATCGTTTCCGCACCTTCTCTAAATACAGAAAGGAAGCTGACAGAAGCCATGGCGAGTACGCTTCCTTTTGAAATTGCTTGACCCATTTGTTTAGATATATAACGATTCCAAGATGCGACGTTGGATTTTTGGTGCATCCAAATACCGACACCGATCATCAGTGCAGCCGCCACGAGACCCACATAGCCTTCCATCATTTCACGATCATTGCCTATCGTGACAGATTGTAATACCGTGGACATCATAATCGCAACTACGATACTAAGTGCTAAGCCAGCACCCGCACCAACATATACCCATTTACGCATAGCTTGTTGTTTAGCGTTCGTTAAGAATGATAATAACGCCATAATGATTAACAATGCTTCAAGACCTTCGCGCAATAAAATCAGTGCAGAATCCCAAAAGCTGAAGCTGTCATTTGTTTGCAGTAAGGCAATTTGCTGTTTGAAATTTTGTAACTGACGTTCGGCCTTTTCAAGATCATAGCCGCTATTCGACAATTGACCGATCATCAATGGCAATTCATTTTCAAGCTCTGAATAAAGGGAGGCGTTTTTCGTACGCACTTCCCCTTCCACATTCGGCCAAATTTTAATGAACTGGCGCAATGACTTCTTGGCGTCATCCAGCTCTTCATTTTGTAATGAGTCTGAACTTTTATCTAACAGTGCCGTCAATGTTGTCAAAGAATAGTCTTCGGTTGCTGTCTCTTTCAACGTCCCACTGACGAACTGATCTATCTTGACAGTTACATCATCAAATTGCGTCCTCAACATTTCAAGATCAGGTTCTTCTTCTGCCAACGTGATTCTCATGAATGCCATACTCGTTTCAATTGCGCCATACGCCGAAATACTTTGCTCACGCACCGGACGTTCATTGCGTGTCCAGGTAGAAATAAATTGCTGATTTGCTTGTTCAATTTCTTCTAACGAACCCGACTCGATAGCTTCGTCTAATTCTGTGAGGGCTGGTTCCATCAATTGACCGAATTTCTCGCGTTCAGCTAGTTCATCCACTGGATTTTCCGACTTTTCTAATTCATGTAAGGCTTTAGATAATGAACTTAATAGCGTACCGCGTGTTTCTGAGTCTGCTTGCAATGCTTGTTTTAATGTTTTATCGATCTCTTTTGTGAACTCCGAACTCTCTAGCTTCTGTTGTTGCCAAATCGTTTTGAATTCTTGTAAAGATGCTAACGCTCCTGCATCATTCGCTTTTTTCGTTTGCATAATCGAATCACTGATGGAAATATAGAGATCACTATAATTGGTTTCCGTGTCAGCGAATGCTGGACGGATTGGCATTAATATGACAATTAATATAACCGCAATCCATTTATATAATCGAGAAGAGTGAGTCACCGATAAAGCCTCCCTTTTGAACTCCAGGGAAGCAGGCGAATAACGCGCTGCCACGATGAGTAATATATTCATTTAATTTATCTTCCCGACCAAAACTGTTTTGGATTGCGATAAATTGTTTGGGATCTTTTTGGAACGAGATGAACAATAAACCCGCATCAAATGTACCAGTTGAATCCATAACGCCCGAACTATAGGAGAATGAACGACGGTAAATTTTCTGTTTGGATTTCTTAGCCAAACGCACATGGGAAGCTTCGGAGATCACATACTCACCGTTTGAATCCTTTTCCTCCAAATCTACTTCGTCCATCTCTTTTTCCTTACCTATTGGCGCTCCCGTATCGCGATGACGGCCAAATGTGGCTTCTTGTTCCTGCAGAGCTGTTCTATCCCATGTTTCCAAATGCATCTGAACTCGACGAACAGCCATGTACGTACCATTGGTCATCCAACCTTTTGATTGACCCGCATCGATCCAAGCAACTTCATTCATCTCGGATTCTTTTGATCCATTAGGATTGACTGAACCATCTTTAAACGCAAATAAATTTCTTGGCGTCTCTTTTTTCTTACCTTTCATTGGATAGGAATTAAAGCCTGCCTGTGTCCATTTTAATGATACTTTTCCTGAAGCTGCACGCACTAAGTTTCGAACCGCGTGGAACGCAACTTGTGGATCATCCGCACATGCTTGAATACAAATATCTCCACCTGTATACGCTGGATCTAGCTGATCTTTTGGAAAGTGTGGCAAATCTTTCAGTTCAGCAGGTTTTTTTGATGCTAAACTTAAAGACTCTCTTTCAAATAGTGACGGACCTACACCAAATGTCAGCGTTAAGTTCGAAGCGTCCAACCCGACTGACTCTCCTGTATCTTGTGCTGGGATGAGCATATTGGAAGTCTGACCATCAATCTGTTCGCCATTCATCATGCGTACAGCAATGGGAGTCCACATTTTAAATAAATCCATCAATTCTTGTTGTGAATTCACCAAGACATTCAACGAAGCAAAATATACGTAACTTTGACATTCAGTTGCGATTCCAGATTGGTGCTTTCCATAGAAATTGATCTTATTTTTTGAGCGTGGATTATCTTCTTCCTCTACCATTCCGAATACTTTGAGAACACCGCCAAGGCCCGATGCGCCGATTGCCACACCAGCTGCACCTGCTCCTGTATACTTCAGCATTTGACGACGCGAAATTTTCTTATCATAGAATTTTTCTTCAGTTCGGTCAGTCATAGGATCACTCCGTTACGATGCCCATCATACTTAATGGTTCACCTAGTTGATTTACCGCTTCTGATAGCGATTTTGTATCTTCTTTTGTTAATTCCTCATAGGATATATAGCCGCCATTGCCATCTGCATATTCCGCAAGCAGACTATTAATTGTTTCGAATTTAGTTTCGAGTTCATCGACTAGTTGCTGATCTTTTGCTACCATCTGATCTTTCAAAATTTCATAGATTTTTTCCGCGCCTTCAATATTTGCTTTGAAGTCATATAGATCAGTGTGAGAATAAATTTCTTCTTCACCAGTAATTTTAGAAGTAGAGACTTCATTCAATAAATCGACTGCCCCTGTGATCATCAAATCGGGTGACACTTCAACGGTTTCTACACGTGCACGTAGTTCTTTTGCATCCTTAAGCAATTGATCCGCAATCTCTGCGTACCCTTCAGTTGTATTTTCCACCCATAGACCGTATTCAATTTTATGATAGCCAGACCATTCTTCTTCTCCTTGACCCTCTTCTTGAATATCTGCAAGACGTGCATCGATTCGGGGATCTAAATCTCCAAAGCTTTCTGCAATCGGTTCAGAGCGTTCAAAATACATTCTAGCGATGGGATAAATTTTCTTTGCTTCTTCTATATCTCCCGCTTTAACAGCGATGACGAATTTTTCTGTGTCCAGCACGAATTCATCCATTTGTTCAAGCGCAAACTCTTTATATGCATCTGTTTCAGCAGTTAAGTCTACTTCTTCAGTCGCTGCTGGTGCTTTTTCAGTAGATTCTTCAGTTGTTCCACAGCCTGATAGTAAAATTCCTGTTGTTAAAGCGAAGGCAGTTACGAGTGTTTGTTTCATATTTCTTCCTACTTCCTACTGTTTAGTTTTATGTTATCAATGATAATCATTCTCAAGAGGATGTCAATAGGAAATTAAAGGAGATATATGTATTTTTCTAGGATTTATTGTTTTTTTGATAAATATGCGAGATACTTAATTCTACTAGATAATTTCTGTAGGACTCTTTTCATTCTTCATATTCTGTAACATATAATAACTTGATTCGTCTACTTAGTAACTAGTATGAAGGGAGGGAATCAGTGTGAAGAGAAGTGTCAGTAAACAACAATTCACTTTCTTGCAACAAGAGTTTTCTTTTTTACAACAGCAAGGCAAAATGAAAGAAGCAGATGCTAACGAAATGCTCTCGCTATATGAAGCTAAAGGTAGCACTAATTTCGTGAGAATCTTGCTAGCTTTCGGAGCTATATTAGTCGGGGTCGGGATACTGAGTTTTATCGCAGGCAACTGGGCAGGGCTGACGCCATTCTTTAAGTTTGGATTAATTGTTGCCGGCATGATCTTGGCATACTTTGCAGGATATAAGCTTGAAAGAGATTACGAACGAACATCTCGCAGTATGTACTATATCGGGGCTGCTATTTTTGGTGCGGGGATATTCCTAATTGGCCAAAGCTTTCATTTACAACATACTGTATATACGGACTTCCTATTATGGGGGATCGGCATCTTGCCACTAGCCTACTTTCTAAAAGATCAATTGCTTGCTGTATTCGCTAGTGCATTTTTCACAATCTATAGCTTTAGTGCTTTCACAGCTTATGCAGTAGGAAGCTTCGATCCCTTTTGGTTGTTCCTATTGATTCCTCTACTATTCTGGATGAATGAAATGCGATTCGGAAGAAAGAGTTCGTTGTTCGTCATGAATGTTTTGCTTAGTGTGGCTTTTATCGTCAATATGTTAGAGTTCTTCCATGTGGATGAATGGATTTCTGTATTGATTGTCTTTGTATTAGGTGTGCTTCTTGCACTCGCACCTCTCAAACATTATCGTACAGAGTCTTCTTGGGCGGGTTCCGTACTATTTGGAATCACGGGTATTATGCTGACTTTCCCGTTCATATGGGAGGATTTACGATTCGAAGATTCTGCACCTTACTTCTTCACTGCTGTATTCGTTATCTTGTTGCTTTATCTTCTAAAGAAAGATAGCTTACCAGCTATTTTGATCACATGTGCGTTAATCTACCGCTATTACACGGATATCTCATATAATTTCATGCCAAAATCATTATTTTTCATCATAGGCGGTTTACTGTTAATCGGTTTTGGATTCTGGTTTGAAAAATCACGACGAGAGACGGTGAAACGTCATGAAGAGTAAACGGAATCTATTTCTATTAGCCTTAATCGTCCCAATCATACTTCTATTAGCGATGACTTGGAAGCCTTTATACACAGTGAATACTGGTGAAACTATCACACTGGAAACAGTGCCTGTTGACCCACGCGATATTCTTTATGGTGATTATGTCAGTCTTCAGTTTGCGATTGAAGAATTCTCCAAAGAAGATCTTGACCCTGCGCTCATTAAAGAATTCTCCAAACATGATACTGGAAAGCTGACGGTATATGCTGTATTGCAGCTAGAAGAAGGAGATCTATATGGTTTGAAGACCGTTACACATAAGAAACCAAGCGATGGGTTATTTTTAAAAGGAGATATGTACTACTACGGCGAACATGATATCGATGAAAATCAGATGTATTTCGCAAACTTCCTTCCTGATCGTTTCTATGTAGCTGAAAACACAGGTATGCAGTTGGAAGATCTATCACGTAAAGGTCAGTTGCTCGCTGATATAAAAGTTCGTGGTGGTTTTGCTGTGTTAGAAGATGTACGGCCTAAATAGGTCACTTTATTAAAATTGTGGAAGCTGTTGCTGGAAGTCGTGTGAAACACGTTTTCTAGTAATGGTTTCTTTTTTTGAGTTTGTATTGTTTTGAAGATAGTAAGAAGCCGCCTTTGGGTAAGGTGCATGGTATGGAGTAAGCGGAATTGGTAGTGGTTCGGCAAGATCATTTAATTGTTTGTTTTGTACAGAGCTACTCGTTGGATTGCGGGTAGGCAGTTCATATAGTTGTTTTTAAAGGAATATGTGCTTAAGTGACTACGGATTATGTTTCTGTAAAGCGTACGTAATAAGCGGCGTTGGGTTGTGGTTCTTGCACGTGCATTTCCTGTTTCCTGTTTGATCTGGAGGTTGTGGTTTAGCTGACAATCTAAGTGGCAAGCTCATTGCCCCCACTTCGGCGCTGGTGGATGGCTTTCGTTAGATTGGGTGTAGGGCAGTTCGGGTAGTAGTTTTTAATAGTCGAAGTGCTGTCGTATTACGTTTCTATTTAGCATGCCTAATATGCGGCGTTGGGTTGTGGTTCTCGCAAGTGCTTTTCTTTGTCCTGTTTAATCAGGAGGTTGTGGCTTAGCTGGCAATGTAAGTGGCAAGTTCATTGCCTCCACTACGGCGCTGGTGGATGGCTTTCGCGAGGAGCCACAGACAGGAAAGTTCGCCTGTCTCTATCTCATCGCTACGCCTACCACAGCAGTCGCCTTCGTTGCATTGGGGGTAGGACAGTTCCTATACTTCTTTTTTAAAAAACACAAAATCAGTATTACCGAATCACCGATACTCTTCCTATTAGAATCACAACCAAATTAAATACCACCCAGTAGCGCAGGCACAACTGCGGGGTAGGCCGTGGCCAGGAGACAACTGGCAGCACCACCGCCAGCTGGCTCTTGGCTGGAGGCAATCCCCCACGTGCCTGCGCGAGTCCAGAAAGCAGACACTCCCTACCTCCAATACCCAACAACCAATCGAGCAACGCACCCAAGAAAAAGTCACAAAGACCCGCAGCCGCATAGTCTCTTCCACCAAACGCGTTTGTTAGTCGGGTACTGTACGCTATCTCTTGTTTTGCTTTACCGCTTAACCACAACCAAAATAACTACCACTCAGTAGCGCAGGCACAACTGCGGGGTAGGCCATGGCCAGGAGACAACTGGCGGCACTTTGCCAGCTGGCTCATGGCTGTAGGCAATCCCCCAGTGCCTGCGCGGCTCCAGAAATCGAACACTCACTAATTCCAATACCCAACAACCAGTCGAGCAACACCCCAACAAAAAGTCACAAAGACCCGCAGCCGCATAGTCTCTTCCACCAAACGCGTTTGTTAGTCAGGGTACTCTACGCTATCTCTAGTTTTGCTTTACCGCTTAAAACCACAACCAAAATAACTACCACTCAGTAGCGCAGGCACAACTGCGGGGTAAGCCGTGGCCAGGAGACAACTGGCAGCACCACCGCCAGCTGGCTCCTGGCTGTAGGCAATCCCCCACGTGCCTGTGCGGGTCCAGAAAACGAACACTCAGCAACTTCAATCCCCAACAACCAGTCGAGCAACGCCCCCAACCAAAAGTGCCAGAGACCCGAAGCCGCCTAGTCTCTCTGCCAATGGTGTTTGTAGGTCGGGTAAGCTACGCAATTCATCATTCTAAGAACCACAACCAAAATACATACCACTTAGTAGCGCAGGCACAACTGCGGGGTAAGCCGTGGCCAGGAGACAACTGGCAGCACCACCGCCAGCCGGCTCCTGGCTGTAGGCAATCCCCCACGTGCCTGTGCGGGTCGAGAAAACGAACACGCACTAACTTCAGTCCCCAACAACCAGTCGAGCAACCCCCCAACCAAAAGTGAACAAGACCTGCAGCAGCATAGTCTTTCCACCAACCATGTTTGCAGGTTGGGTAAGGTACGCTATTACTTATTTTATCAGTCCGCTTAGTGCCACTCTACCACCAGTGAACGGACTAGAAATGCAACGTCCATAGCTTCTTCTTTAGGTATTTCCACACACCTTCTTGAATTTGTAACTATTTATTCAATTTATACACTGTTCAAAACTACTGTTTCTACGTATAATTTAGGTAATTCACTAAAGGAGCTGGAGCTGGCCTTGAAGCCTATTTCAAAATTAGCATCAAAGATTTTAGTCGTAGCCCTCTTTGTCACGGCGATCGTTGCAGGTGTCACTTGGAACTATTTACAATCCACTGGAGGAAAAGAAGTATCCTTTGCTCAGATGGAAAAACTGATTGCTGAACAATCAGGTGCTAGTGTCTTACTAAATGAAACGGCCAAAGGAAAGTTATCGATCACTATAGATCACACAACATACAGCACGATGGTGCGTCCACAAAGTACATTAGTGGATGACTTGGTACAGAAATATAATGTGTCTTATCAATATAAAGCAGAAAGTTCGGCGGGTAGTTGGATTTTTGGTGGGCTTATATTTGCGGCTCTTTTGACACTTTTCATTCTTCACAAAAAAGGCAAGCTTAATATTGGTACGTCAGCTATGAAACACCAGGCATCAAAAGCGACTCCGCTTCCTGACATTACAATGGCTGATATCGGCGGAATCCCTCAAGAAATGAAAGAAGAAATCCTACAGACGTTAGAAGTATTCAAAAATCCTGAAGCAGCGAAAGATATGGGCAATGCATTGCCTCAAGGTATTTTACTGTATGGACCTCCGGGGACTGGTAAAACATTATTAGCTCAAGCAATCGCAAAAGAAATAGGAGCTACTTTTTATTCCTCAAGTGGTGCAGCCTTTACAGAATTATTTGTAGGTGTTGGTGCTTCACGCGTTCGTACACTTTTCGAAAATGCCCGTAAGCAACGTCCTACTGTCATCTTTATAGATGAAGTAGACGCATTGGCTGGGAAACGAAAAGAACACGGCGGAGAAGAATCTGAAAAGACGTTAACTGAATTGCTCGTTCAACTTGATGGTGGAAATGATAACGATGGTATATTATTCATTGCCGCAACGAATCGAAAAGATATGCTGGATGATGCATTCTTGCGTCCAGGACGTATTGACTTTACTTTTCATGTTCAATTGCCAGACACAAAAGGACGTCGCGAAATTATCGATATCCATACAAATGGCAGAACGTTGGCACCTAATGTAGTAGCGTCTCTTGATACACTTGCAGACAGTACTTCAGGTTTTTCCGGTGCAGAAATTAGCAGTTTGTTCGAAACAGCTAGCCGCCGCGCCATTCGGGAAGGTCGAAAATTAATCGAGAAGCATGATTTGGATTTTGCAATTGACCGAACAATCCTTGGAAATACAGCGCGCACGTTAAGCGATCAAGAAACGAAGCGTCGCGTAGCCATTCACGAATCCGGGCACGCCATCATCGCTGCTCTAACAAAGCCAGGTTCTGTGAGAAAAGCGACGATCATTCCAAGAGGTCAAGCACTCGGTTATGTAGCCCCTATTCAAAAGGAATTGCATTTATCTACAGCTAGCGAATTGCTTGATCAAGTCAGTATGATCTTAGCGGGTGGTATTGCAGAGCGCCTCTATTTGGGTGAGCACAGTATTGGTGTTGGAGGCGACGTGGAACAGGCCAAAGATATTCTTGAGCGTATGGTGAACACTGGGTTGTTCCAAGAAGGATTTTCTTTGATCTTCAATAAAGCTGATAGAGAAGAAAAAATGCAAATGCTATTTAATCAAGCCGCGAAAAAGACGGAAACACTCATTAAGGAGCACGCGTATCAATTTGAAGAATTGGTCAATGCACTATATAAAGAAGAAACGCTTGAAGGTGACGAAGTGCAGCGCATTGTCGAGTTACCGACTCCTAAAGATGCGGTAGTGTTTATCTGATAACTAGCAAAACAGCGATCATCTTATTGATGGTCGCTGTTTCTTTTTATGACACGGACGATTGTTCGCGTCAGTCATCCGCGCTTTTCTACCTTCATCGGCCAACCATCTTTTATCCGTAATGAAATCAACGGTTCTGGAACGGGCGCTTGCAATCGAACATTATGAAATAAAAACTTCTTATATAGCACCGTCAAAATGAGTGTCGCTTCGAGCATCGCAAATCTTGAACCGATGCAACTGCGGGAGCCGCCACCGAACGGAAAGTAACTAAATGGTGCATACTTATTACCTGTTGCAAACCGTTCAGGGTCAAATGCACTTGGATTCGGGAACACCTCTTCATTTCGATGAACCGCATACGGACAGATCATAAACGTGCTTCCCTCTTTAAAAGATCTTCCGAACATCTCAACAGGTTGGTCAAGTTCCCGATATATCAGCCAGGCAGGAGGATAAAGCCGCAAACCTTCTTCAATAATTTGCTGTGTATACGGTAATTCCCGCATCCAATTAAATGGATTACCTATCAATTCTGCGGTTTCCAATTCATCTATTAGACGTCTCTCTACTTCAGGATGGCTTGCAATTTCAGCAAATAACCAGCCCAATAAGTTTGCTGTCGTTTCATGACCCGCCAGCAACATGGTCATCATCTGATCACGTACTTCTCTGTCCCGCAATCTGTTTCCGTTCTCATCTGTCACCGCCATCATCATACCAAGCAACGAATCCTCAAACCATTCAGGATGGTCTTTCGCAACCATTAACACATCGTCAATCATTGCTTCGAGTGTCTGTATTGCTTCTTTATGTTTCAAGTTGGCTTTAGTCGGAACTGAAGCAGGAATCATCACGGGACTGAATAAAATTTTGACGCTTTGCTCAATCGTTGTCGTGACAGCATCCGCAAGCTCTTTCTCCTCTTCCAAGACGTTTGTTGAGAACATCGTTCGCGTAATGATTGACAGTGTCAAACGCATCATAACAGTATGCATATCCACTTCCTGTTCATGCTCAAGACGTTCACCTAGCTTCTCCGTTTCATCAATGATGGCATGGGCGTAGCGCTCTAGTGCATCTTTATAGAACGCCGGTTGGATATATTTTCTCTGCGTCGCATGCCGCTCACCTTCCGTTGTCAGTAAACCTTCTCCCACAGTTCTCTGCAACACAGTCGTGGTCCGGCCTTTAATAAATGACTGGTCTTGACGAATCAAGATTTCTCGAATAGCTTCCGGACTGTTGACCACAAACGTCGGGGAAATGCCTGTCTTCAATGAAATCACATCGCCAATCGGCTGTACTCGCGTAAAAAAAGCTATAGGGTCACGCATGAATTCCAAGTAATTTTGTAAACGTGGAGTCGCAATATCTTGTACAGTAACCATGAAATCTCCTCCAAGGTTGTCATAATGAACCATTTCCCTTTTCTCCTGTATGTATGCAGTGTTTCTGGATATGCTAGTCAAAAGGAGGTGGGTCAATTGGCAAAAGACGTATTATGTGAAGTAACGAACTGTCATTTTTGGGAAGCAGGTAATCAGTGTGGAGCAGACGAAATCAAAGTGATTTCACGAAAAGGAAGAAAAGCAAAAGACTCAGCCGAAACAGATTGTGGTACGTTCATTCCAAAAGGATAATCCACCTAGCAGCAGCCAGGCTTTTATGCTTGGCTGCTTTTTTATTATAGCTAGACACTTATGTATTGCTTCCCAGTTCATAACAATTATTTCAACTTGAACGTAGCAGTACAATGAGCAACTAATTCATCCTTCTCGTTGAATAACGTTCCTTCAACCAAAGCTGTAGAGCGTGTTCTATTGATGACGGCAGCTTTTGAATAGACAGATTCTTGAACGACCGGCTTTAGAAATTGCGTTGCCATTTGTATCGTCATAACATCATTTGCACCCATTGAACGACAAAGCATTCCCATCGTCGTATCGAGAACGGACATATACATACCGCCGTGAATGGTTCCGCGTACATTATCATAGTCTTGACGATAAGGTAAATATAATTCCACATTACCCGCTTCTAATTTTTGTGTTTGCAGACCTGCAAATTTCCAAAAAGGACTTGTCTCGAAATCTTGTCGAACTTGTGCCAAGTATTCCACTGTCGTATCGTTCATTTCATTACCTCCTGAAAATGTAGTGATTGTTTTATATACCATATCGTAAAGGTAGTCTGACGACAATTCAAAGCAATTTTTCTTACACGATAATATTTCTATTTCTAATTATTTTAATAAATAGTATATATTTTTGAATCTTTTTGCTTTATAATGAAGACAATTTCATAAGTTTTTTAATTTAGGAAGAGTACCTGTGAGCATTATGCCAATCCAATCACCTGTTATGTAATGGAATAGAGATCCTCTCTATTCTTATATCAACAAGCGAAACAGAGTAAAGGTCCCTCTCCAATCTGTCATGTTGGTATTATTTCATGTGGATTGGAGAGGGACTTTTTTATGTGAACATGACTTTAAACACTTTATATAGAAAGGATGGATGTTACGGTTGGAAAATAAGCTGAAGCTCTACGGCTTTAACAACCTCACCAAAACTCTTAGCTTCAACATTTATGATGTGAGCTATGCAAAAAGTAGAAGAGAGCAAAGTGAGTATATCGCCTATATAGATGAGCAATACAATTCGGAACGTTTAACGAAAATTCTCTATGATGTCACCGAAATGATTGGTGCCCATGTATTGAATGTCAGTAAACAAGACTACGACCCGCAAGGTGCTAGTGTAACGTTGATGATTTCAGAGGAGAAATTCCCTGCATCACAAATTGATCCTTCTTGCAATCAAGGTGCGATTCCCATCTTACCCGATAAAGACTCCGTCGTTAGTCATTTGGACAAAAGCCACGTGACCGTCCATACGTATCCCGAGTATCATCCCGATAACTCCATTGCGACGTTTCGTGTAGATATAGATGTGTCGACGTGTGGGGAGATTTCTCCATTAAATGCGCTCGACTATCTCATTGGAAGCTTTGATTCGGATATCATTACCGCAGATTATCGCGTACGTGGATTTACACGATCAGTCGACGGTAAAAAACTCTTTATGGATCATGCGATTACATCAATCCAAGACTTCATTGACGAGAAAACATTGCAAATGTATGACGCAATCGATATAAATGTTTACCAAGCGAATATCTTCCATACGAAATTACTCATTAAAGAGATTGATTTGCAAGATTACCTATTCAACAAAGACGTTTCAGAAATACCGCCGAAAGAACGTCTTCTAATCTCTCATAATCTCCGCAAAGAGATGATTGAAATTTACAGCGGTTCCAATGTCTATGAAAATGAGTGAGGAGAGACTATTGAAGTTATCACAACATCGCGCTCCAATTATGGAAGCCTTGCAGCAATATCAAGAAGCACGTGTCGTTCCTTTTGATGTTCCCGGACACAAACATGGCCGTGGCAATAAAGAACTTGCGGATTTCCTCGGGGAGACTTGCTTGCATCATGACGTGAATTCCATGAAACCTCTCGATAATTTATGTCACCCTGTCTCTGTCATACATGAAGCAGAAGAGTTGGCAGCAGAAGCGTTTGGCGCAAAGCACGCCTTCTTGCTAGTAAATGGGACGACCTCTGCCGTACAAGCTATGGTCATGACCGCTTGTAAAGCTGGAGAGAAGATCATCATGCCACGAAATGTTCATCGCAGCGCCATCAACGCTTTAATCTTAAGTGGAGCTGTTCCTATTTACGTGAATCCTGGAGTGCAAGAAGACCTTGGCATTCCACTCGGCATGGCGGTGGATGAAGTAAGGAAAGCAATCGTGGATCACCCTGATGCTAAAGCGATTCTTATTAATAATCCAACCTATTATGGTATCTGCTCCAATCTTCAAGCCATTACTGAACTAGCACATGCACATGGTATGCTCGTGTTAGTGGATGAAGCACATGGTACACATTTTTATTTTAATGATAAATTGCCTGCTTCCGCGATGTCCGTCGGCGCGGATATGGCCTCTATCAGTATGCATAAATCAGGCGGATCTTTAACGCAAAGCTCATTTTTATTAATTAATAATGAAGTAAGTGAAGGCTATACGCGACAGATTATTAACCTGACGCAGACTACGAGCGGGTCTTATCTATTGATGTCGTCATTGGATATTTCACGTAAAAACCTCGCATTATACGGTCAGGAAATCTTCGATAAAGTGATTAAAATGGCGCAGTATACTCGTGATGAAGTCAACCAGATAGGTGGCTATTATGCTTATTCCAAAGAATTGATCAACGGTGATACAGTCTATGATTTCGATGAGTCCAAACTGTCGATTCACACGCGCCAAATGGGACTCGCAGGGATTGAAGTGTATGATATTTTACGTGATGAATACGATATCCAAATCGAATTCGGAGACGTAGCAAATATCCTCGCCTATATTTCAGTCGGAGATCGCACGCTGGATCTTGAACGACTGGTTGCGGCACTAGCGGAAATCAATCGTCGTTATAAAAAGGATCCTAGTTCTTTATTCGACCATGAATATATTAATCCAGAAATTGTTCAGTCACCCCAACAGGCATTTTACGCTGATAAGGAGATAGTATTGCTAGCTGAATCTGCAGGACGAGTCGCAAGCGAATTCGTCATGTGTTACCCACCTGGCATCCCCATTGTGGCACCGGGGGAACGAATTACAAATGAAATAATTGAATATATCAACTATTGCAAAGACAAAGGGTGTTTCCTAACAGGTACCGAAGATTCGAATGTAAATTATATTAACGTAGTAAAGGAGGATGTTTGATGAACTTATGGTTTACTGAAGATCATTCACCTTATGCCCGCTTTTCCTTTCGCGTTGAAGAACATTTATATACTGCGACGAGTGAATTCCAGAAGATTGATGTCTTTCAAACAACAGAGTTCGGTAGAATTTTGACATTGGATGGCTATGTCATGGTGACGGAGAAAGACGAATTCATTTATCACGATATGATTGTTCACGTACCAATGGCCACCAATCCGTCCATCCAGAAAGTGTTGGTTATTGGTGCAGGTGATGGTGGCACCGTACGCGAATTGACGCGCTATCCCTCAATCAAAAAAATAGACATGGTGGAGATTGATGAGCAGGTTGTGAAAGTATGCCAGGAGTTTTTACCGCAAACGGCAGCGCAACTGACGGATCCGCGCGTTACGCTATATTTTGAAGACGGTCTAAAATTTGTCCGCCAGCAAGAAAATGCCTATGACTTGATTATTGTCGATTCCACCGACCCATTCGGTCCGGGTGAAGGTCTCTTTACGAAAGAGTTTTATGGCAATTGCTATAAAGCTTTGAACGAACAAGGCATTCTTGTGAATCAGCATGAAAGTCCTTTCTACGCCGAAGACGCACGCGGTATGCAGCGAGCACATAAAAGTATTATGGGATTCTTCCCCGTTTCTAAAGTCTATCAAGCACATATTCCAACCTATCCATCAGGACACTGGCTGTTCGGATTGGCTTCTAAGAAATATGACCCAATAGAAGATTTGGATTCTGATGCCTGGAATGCACTTGGTTTACAAACAAAATATTATAATACAAAACTGCATGTCGGCTCGTTCGCCTTGCCGAATTATGTTAAGGAGTTACTGATTCATGCTAAATAAAAATATAGAAACATTTTTAGGTTTCGATGCAGACTACAAGGATTCTTCATTCGTAATTTTTGGTGCTCCTTTTGATTCTACAACCTCTTTTCGTCCTGGCACGCGCTTCGCCAGTAAAGTGATGCGTAGTGAGTCATTTGGTCTCGAGACATACAGTCCTTATCAAGAAGCTGATTTAACGGATTACTCATTATTCGACGGCGGTGATTTGGAACTGAGTTTTGGTAATACAGAACGTGCTCTCGAGCAAATTAAAGAGTTCACTTCACTCGTTTTGAAGGATGAGAAAATTCCTTGCATGATTGGCGGCGAACATTTAGTGACTCTCGGAGCTGTACGTGCTACTGCGGAAAAGTACCCAGATCTGCATGTTATTCAATTCGATGCACATACGGATTTGCGCGAAGATTATTTGGATCAGCGTCTATCCCATGCCACGGTTATACGCAGAATCTGGGACTTGCTCGGCGATAATAAAATCTTTCAATACGGCATTCGTTCAGGTGATCGTCCTGAATTCGAATGGGCGGCTCAGCAGCATGTCTTCATGAATAAATTTAATTTTGATGGTCTTGAAAATACAGTTGAAAAACTACAAGGTAAACCCGTCTATTTGACAATCGATCTGGATGTACTGGATCCTTCCGTATTCCCTGGAACCGGTACACCGGAAGCGGGTGGCGTAAGCTTTGTTGAATTGCTAAATGCGATTTTGACAGTCAGCGATTTGAATATCGTTGCCTGTGATATTAATGAGTTGTCCCCTGTCTATGATCAAAGTGGTGTATCAACCGCAGTTGCTTGTAAAGTGTTGCGTGAATTAACAATTGCTATAAATAAAAATAACGAAATGGGTGGTGTCTTTAATGGGTAAAGCATTAATTATTGGAGCTGGCGGTGTAGCAAGTGTGGTTGTGCATAAGTGTTGTGAGGTACCAGATGTATTTGAAGAAATCTGTATCGCAAGTAGGACGAAATCAAAATGTGATGCATTGAAAGACAAGCTAGATGGTGGACGAACAAAAATCCAAACTGCACAAGTAGATGCAGACAACGTGCCTGAACTCGTCGCGTTAATCAATGAATTCAAACCGGATATCGTCATTAATGTCGCATTGCCTTATCAGGATTTGACGATTATGGATGCATGCCTTGAAACAAAAGTGGACTATCTGGATACGGCAAACTACGAGCCACTTGATACAGCAAAATTTGAATATAAATGGCAGTGGGCTTATAAAGAGAAGTTTGAGCAAGCAGGTATTACTGCCTTGCTCGGCAGCGGTTTCGACCCTGGCGTAACCGGTGTGTTCTCCGCTTACGCATTGAAGCATTACTTCGATGAAATCCATACGATTGATATCGTGGATGCCAACGCAGGCGACCATGGCTATCCCTTTGCAACTAACTTTAACCCGGAAATCAACATCCGTGAAATCACTGCAAACGGACGCTACTACGAAAATGGAGAGTTCATCGAAACAGAACCTCTTGAAGTGAAACGTGTCTATGATTTACCTGAAATCGGACCAAAAGATGTCTACTTGCTATACCATGAGGAACTTGAATCATTAGCGAAAAATATTACTGGTGTAAATAAAATTCGTTTCTGGATGACGTTTTCCGAAAAGTATTTGATGCACTTACGTGTACTTGAAAATGTGGGTATGACGTCCATCGAACCGATTGAATTCGAAGGTCAACAAATCGTTCCACTACAATTTTTAAAAGCTGTACTACCGGACCCCGCTTCTCTCGGACCGCGTACGAAAGGAAAAACGAATATCGGTTGTATCTATCAAGGTACGAAGGACGGCGAGCCAAAAACGTATTACGTTTACAATATTTGTGATCACCAAGAGTGCTATCGTGAAGTAGGATCACAAGCTATTTCCTATACAACAGGTGTACCAGCTATGATCGGTGCGATGATGATGTTAACAGGCAAGTGGAAAAAGCCAGGTGTCTTCAATATTGAAGAATTCGATCCAGATCCATTCATGGATGCGTTGAATGAGTATGGTTTACCTTGGCACGAAGACTTCAATCCAACTTTGATAGACTGAGGTGAATAGTATGAACTTTGATGTACAAGCAGTTCCATCGCCTAGTTATGTCGTTGATGAAAAATTGCTAATTGCTAACTTAGAAAAACTGAAATACGTTATCGATCAAACAGGATGCAAGATCTTACTTGCCCAAAAAGGATTTTCGATGTTTGAAGTCTATCCGTTGATCGGACAGTATTTGCATGGTGTTACTTCAAGTGGTTTACTTGAAGCGCGCCTTGGCTTTGAAGAGATGGGGAAAGAAGTACACACGTATGCACCTGCTTTTCACGAAGATGAGTTTGAGGAGATCCTTCGCTACTCTGATCATTTGGTATTCAATTCATTTGCGCAGTGGAAGCAGTTCAAGAGCCGAGTTCAGGAGCAGGAAAAGTCCATTGAGTGCGGAATCCGGATAAACCCTGAGTACTCGGAGATTGAAGTCGACATGTATAACCCTTGTTTCGCCTATTCACGATTCGGTGTTACGTTGGAAAATTTCGAAGCTGATGAACTAGAGGGTATTCATGGCTTACATTTCCATACGATGTGTGAGCAAAACTCTGATACGTTGTGGAGGACGATCCAAATCATCGATGAAGAGTTCGGACCCTATTTACAGAAGATGAAATGGATCAACTTTGGCGGCGGTCATCATATTACACGTCCTGATTATGATCTCAAAACCTTGATCCGATCCATTCGATTCATGCAGCATAAATATCAACTTGATGTGTACCTGGAGCCAGGCGAGGCAGTCGCACTTAATACAGGATTCCTCGTTGCCACTGTGCTCGATACAATGCATAACGGCATGCCAATTGCCATTCTCGATACCTCAGCTTCCTGCCATATGCCGGACGTTCTGGAGATGCCTTATCGTCCTGAGATTGTCGGAGCAGGTATATCAGGTGAAAAAGCCCATACTTATCGGTTAGGCGGGCCAACTTGTCTTGCGGGTGATGTTATTGGTGATTATTCATTCGACCAGCCATTAAAACCTGGCAACCGCCTAGTGTTTTGCGACATGGCGCATTATTCGATGGTAAAGAATAATACTTTTAACGGAGTCAATCTGCCGTCTATCGTCCTCCATACTGCGAATAATGAAATCAACGTCGTAAAACAATTTGGTTATAAAGATTTCAAGCAACGCCTATCATGATAAAAAACCGATTCGCTAATTTGAGCGAATCGGTTTTTTAAAACTTATAATAAGAAGAATCCAATACCCATAATTAAATAGGCTGAGAACAGCACAAGCCCTTCAAACCAGTTTGACTCCCCGTCATTACATATATTGACGACTAGTAATGTGGCAGTAATCATCGCGATCAACTCTGGCCAAGTGAATACAAGTGGCATTGCGGTAGGCATCATTAACGAAATAAGTACAAGCACCGGTGCTACAAACATCGCTATTTGTAATGTGGATCCAATCGCAATCTCCACCGATACATCCATTTTGTTCTTCATCGCCATCGTAATTGCAGATGAATGCTCCGCCGCGTTACCAACGATTGCGACGATGATGACACCAATAAACAGCTCTGACCAGCCAAACTTCTCACCTAATGTACCAAACGTATGCACTAACTTCTCAGAAACAAAAGCGACCGCTACTGTTGAAATCATTAGTACTAATATGGCTTTCTTTTTACTCCACTCTGGTACTTCATCCGTCTCATGAACTTCAGAACCGAATACGCCTCGGTGTGTGAATAATTTAAATACTAGACCTGCTAAGTAAATTAGGATGAGTATGATCGAAATACCGACACTCAGATTCAGTCCAGTTCTAGTATCCATCGTCATCGAGAAGACTTCCGGAATCACAAATGCCACGACAATCGCAAAAATTAATAATGCGGAATTAAATCGCGCGTCGAAAATATTGAAATTCTGTCTTTTATGCTTCAGGCCACCTGCGAAAAACGATAAGCCCAGTACCAATAATAAGTTACCTAAAACAGAACCTGTTAACGAAGCCAGTACGATTGCAATTAATCCGGCTTTTAACGTAAATATGGAAATAATAAGTTCTACCGCATTACCGAATGTTGCATTTAGTAAACCACCAATTCGTGGTCCACTGACAATCGCTAAACTCTCTGTGGCTCTTCCGATGAATCCGGCAAGCGCAATAATACTGTAACAACATATTGCAAACATCCATAAATCTGACCAGTTCAAGAATGACGCTATAAATACTAAAGGCACGCCTGTAAACGCCATGATAGCAAATACTTTCTTCAGTGTCTCCACCTCTTTTCATAATCAATTTGTTATAATCCTTCCCTAATTCCAGTGCAAATAAACTAGTTAATAATTGGTTGATCATCAGAATGTAGACGAATGAATGAATGAATCAATCTGCCTGTAAGTAAATTATCACCTATTACTAATCAAAAAAAGATAGAGAGGAGTCTGTAAATAAGACTCTTCTCTATCAACAATAATACTAGGATTATTTATACAAAGTGAATAGCTTAACTCTTCATTTTCGGATCTAATGCATCACGTAATCCGTCACCCATTAAGTTAAAGCCTAATACAGTCAGCATAATGGCAAGTCCAGGGAAAATCATTGTCCACGGAGCATTTTGCAAGTAATCCTTGGAATCAGCTAACATCTTTCCCCACTCAGGGTATGGAGCTTCTGCCCCTAATCCTAAAAATCCGAGTGCTGCTGCTTCGAGAATAGCTGTAGCAATCGCCAATGTACCTTGTACAATGACAGGCGCCATTGAGTTAGGTAAAATATGCGAAAACAGAATCCTGAAGTCTTTCATACCAATTGCCTTTGCCGCTGTAATATATTCATCCTCTTTTATACTCAACACTTTAGATCGGATCAATCGTCCAAAGTTTGGTACGTTAATGATTGCAATAGCAATCAACGCGTTACGTAAACTTGGTCCCAATACAGATACAATCGCAATTGCCAATAAAATAGATGGAAAAGCAAGCATAATATCGAATATCCTTGAGATAATGGTATCGATCCACCGACCATAATAACCTGCAATGATACCAAGGAAACTTCCCACTACAATTGAACCAACTACCGAGAAGAATCCAACAGATAACGAAATACGCGCACCATGAATAATGCGTGAGAAAATATCACGGCCGAAGTCATCCGTTCCAAACCAATACTCCGAAGAAGGAGGTTGCAGTCGATCTGTCATTAATTGTTCGTTGATGCCTTCTTTTGTGACAAGAGGACCGAATAGCGCAAGCAGGATAAAGAATATCACAATGACTGCGCCTACGACCGCCACTTTACTTTTACGAAAACCTACCCAAGCTTCCCGCCAAGGTCCTGTTGTCTTTTCTAATTCTGCTTCTACTACTCCGTCTACTTTAGGCGTAAATTCTGACATGAACTGTTCCTCCTTCCTCAATCATACTTAATCCTCGGATCGATCAATCCATATAGTAAATCGACGATCAGATTAATCATGACGAAGATAAATGCCACGATGAGAATGCCTGATTGAATAACAGGATAGTCTCTAAAGTTAATTGCATCATAGATGTAGCGTCCAATTCCAGGCCAAGCAAAGATTGTTTCCGTTAGAATCGCTCCACCAAGTAGTAAGCCAATCTGCAGACCAATAATTGTCAACACAGGAATAATCGCATTTTTCAACGCGTGCTTATATACTACCCAGAACATTTTCTGACCCTTTGCTCGTGCTGTACGAATATAGTCCGAACGCATCACTTCCAGCATACTCGAACGCGTCATTCGGGCGATAATGGCCATCGGAATGGTGGCAAGCGCTAGTCCAGGTAAGATCAAATGTTTAATTACTACCCATAATTGATCAAACCTCCCCTGGATGAGCGTATCAATTATGTATAAGTTGGTGATGGCGGATACAGGATCACGGACATTTTCACGTCCCGTTGTTGGTAACCATTGCAATTCAATTGCGAATGCCCACTGCCCCATTAATCCTAACCAGAAAATAGGCATGGAGACACCGACCAGCGCCAATACCATTGCTGAATAATCAAACCATGAGTTTTGGAACCAGGCAGAAATAATACCCGCATTAATTCCTACAACGACCGCGATAATCATCGCAAATAATGCCAATTCCAATGTAGCTGCTAAATAAGGCCAAATTTCGTCCGCCACAGGAAGTCGCGTACGCATGGATTCACCTAAATCACCTTTTAAAATACCACCAAGATAACTGAAGTATTGTGTATACCATGGTTGATCAAGACCTAGCTTGATCGTCAAGGCTTCCACCGCTTCTTTTGTTGCTTGTTGTCCTAAAATTACTTGCGCTGGATTACCAGGAATTGCACGAATCAACATGAAAACTAAAAATGTCATACCAAGCAGGACAGGAATTAGCTGTAAAAGCCTCTTAATCGTATAGTTGAACAACTCTTTCACCCCTCCGGCTCTTATCATTAATTAATCAAAGAAAGGGAGAATGCTCGCTTCTCCCTCTTCTTCCATCATGTAATTAACCTATTACTTATTTGAATTCTACATTCGACAACAAATCAGAACCAGTAGGATGTGGAACGAAACCAGTTAGTTCTTTCGCTCCGCCTAACAATGGAATGGAATGTGCAAGTGGTACCCAAGGTGCTTCTTCGTGAAGAATTTCCTGAGCTTGCTTATACAACTCAATACGCTTGTCTTCGTCTACTTCCGTTTGTGCTTCCAGGAATAGCTTATGTGTTTCATCGTTCTTAAAGTACGTGTAGTTATTGCTTCCGATATTGTCTTCATCTAACAATACGTATAGGAAGTTGTCTGCGTCACCGTTATCGCCAGTCCAACCTAGCATGAATGCATCTGCTTCTCCCTTGCTTGCTTTATCGAGGTAAGTTGCCCACTCATAAGAAACGATTTTCGCTTTAATACCCACATCAGCCAAGTTACTTTGAATCGCTTCCGCTACTTTCGTACCGTCTGGCATATATGGACGTGGAACCGGCATTGCCCAAAGTTCCATTTCAAATCCGTCTTCGAGACCTGCTTCTTTCAATAGTTCTTTCGCTTTTTCAGGATCGTATGCATACGCTTCTACCTCATCGTTATAACCTGAAATCGATGAAGGCATAGCATTTTTCGCCACTTCCGCGCGCCCTTCAAAGAATGAATCGATGATTGACTGTTTATCGATAGCATAATTCATTGCTTGACGTACTTCTTTTTTATCAAACGGCTCACGAGTGACCGTTAAACCAAGGTATCCGACGTTCATAGAAGGACGTTCGAACAATTGCAATGCATCGTTATCTTCAATCTTTGCTCCATCAGCTGGATTGATTCCATCCGCCAAATCAATTTCTCCAGAAAGTAAAGCGTTCAAACGAGCAGAGTTATCAGGAATTGCTTGGAAAATGACGCGATCCAATTTTGGTAATCCCTCTTGCCAGTACTCTTCGTTCTTTTCAATCGTAATTGTTTCATTTGGCTTCCACTCTACAAACTTGAATGGACCTGTTCCTACTGGGTTACGCTCATACTCATCATCGCCCTTTTCAAAAGCTTCAGGACTAGAAATAGCGAACATACTCATCGCAAGATTTTTCAAGAATGGCGCTTGTGGACGCTTCAATGTGATAATCACTGTGGATTCTCCATCTGCTTTAACAGATTCAATTACGTGATCTTCATCGTCTTTAAATCCACCGAACATAGAGTTATAGTATGGGAAAGTATCTGCATCTCCATTAGCCCAACGCTCGAAGTTCTTTACAACAGCTTCTGCATTAAAATCAGTGCCATCATGGAATTTCACACCTTCTTCCAATTGGAATGTATACGTCAATCCGTCTTCACTTGTGTCATACTCTTTAGCAAGTCCAGGTTGAACCGTCGTATCCTGCTCCCCAAAATTTAATAATGTTTCGAATAAATTCACTGTTACTTTAAATGTTTCCCCTTCTGTTACACGGGATGGGTCAAGAGATGTTGAATCTCCACCTCGTCCGAATACTAATGTCTTGTTTTCACTGCCGCCTTTATCCGCAGCGTCTTTGTCCTTGTCACCACTGCCTTCTTTATCATCGCCGCCTGAACAAGCTGCCAGTGCAGTCGATAAGACAAGAAGCATGATCAACGCAAACGACCACAGTTTCCCTTTTCTCATACAGATCCCTCCAATTGTTTTTTTCTTTCTATATCATCGTTGCCTTCCACAGTATAAAGATGGCAAGCAACAGAATGACCAGTTTTCTCCTCTGCTAATACAGGGGTTATTTTCGTGCAGACATCCATTTTGAAAGGACAGCGAGTGTGGAATGCACAACCGCTTGGCGGGTTCGCCGGACTTGGCATATCCCCTTCAATAATGATTTGTTCCTTTTTATAATTGGGATCTGGTACAGGTACCGCAGACAATAACGCCTGTGTGTAAGGATGCAATGGATTTGCGTAAAGCTCTTCACTTTCTGTAATCTCCACAATTTTCCCCAAGTACATTACTGCTACGCGATCACTGATATGGCGAACAACACCGAGATCATGTGCAATGAAGATATACGTCAAGTGGAATTCTTTTTGTAAATCCTGCATTAAGTTCAATACTTGCGCCTGAATAGATACGTCAAGCGCAGACACTGGCTCATCTGCAATAATCAACTTGGGGTTCGTCATCAATGCACGGGCTATACCAATTCGCTGACGCTGCCCCCCACTGAATTGGTGAGGATAACGTTTTGCGTGATATTCACTCAAACCGACAATCTTTAGAAACTCTACGACTTTTTTGCGACGATCCTTTGCACTGCCACCACCATGAACAATCAATGGCTCTTCTAAAATCTTGCCGATTGTATGACGAGGATTCAATGAAGCATAGGGATCTTGGAAGACCATTTGGATATCTCGACGAACTGATCGGATTTCAGTAGCAGAGAGCTTCGTCAAATCTTTCCCCTGGAATTCCACGACGCCCTCTGTAGGTTCTAGCAATTGCATAATTGTCCGTCCTGTCGTCGATTTCCCGCAACCACTTTCTCCTACGATTCCAAGCGTCTCTCCTTCATTTACATGAAAGGTAATATCATCGATCGCTTTGACATGACCGACTGTTTTACCAATCAGCCCTTTGCGAATCGGAAAGTATTTTTTCAACCCTTCAACTTCTAGTAGTGGTTTGTTCATTTGCACTCGTCACTCCTTGTTGTTCGTCATATAAGAAGCATCTAGTTTGATGGTTTTCGGAGTTTCGGTACAATTCTGGTGTTTCTACCCTGCATCTCGAGAAAGCGCTTTCACATCTCGCGGCGAATCTACAGCCCTGTTCAATAGAGCCGGGTTTTGGTACATTACCTGGAATCGAATAGAGACGATCTTTTTTATTCCGCATATCAGGAACGGACTGAATCAATCCTCGTGTGTAAGGATGACAAGGATTTTCAAATATTACTTTGGTTGGTGCTTCTTCAATAACTTGGCCTGAATACATAACCACAACGCGTTCACAAGTTTCAGCCACTACTCCTAAATCATGTGTAATGAGTAAAATCGCTGTATTCATACGCTCATTCAACTCACGCATCAACTTGAGGATTTGTGCTTGAATAGTTACATCAAGTGCCGTTGTAGGTTCATCTGCAATGAGTACTTTCGGATCGCATACAAGCGCCATTGCAATCATGACACGCTGTCGCATACCACCGGATAACTGGTGAGGATATTCTTTCATAATTTCTTCAGAGCGAGGTAGTCCTACTAATTTCAACATTTCAGTTGCTCGTTCCTTAATTTGCTTTTTTGACCATTTTTTCTGATGAAGAGAAATGGCTTCAGACATCTGATTGCCTATTGTGAAGAGCGGGTTCAATGAAGTCATAGGCTCCTGAAAAATCATCGCGACATCATTCCCACGAATCTCTCTCATTTCCTTCTCCGTTTTCTTCAGGAGATCTTGACCTTCAAACAGGATTTCACCGCCAGTGATTTTTCCAGGCGGACTTGGCACTAACTGCATGATAGACAAAGAGGTTACACTCTTTCCGCAGCCTGACTCTCCAACAATCCCCAAGACTTCGCCTTCTCTCACATAAAAGTCCACATGATCTACTGCTGGAATTTCTCCTGAATCCGTGAAAAAGGTCGTTTGCAAATCTTTTACTTCAAGTAATTTCTTTCTTTCGTTCATTTGCTCACCTTTTTCTTTTTCTGAAATAACTAATTAATCATTATTATACTTTTATTCTGATTAAACGCAAGACGCTTTTTTAATAAAGTAATATATTAAGAGAATTTTGTTGAAAACAAAAGAAGTGCAATAGGTAATGTCTTACCTACGCACTTCTTAACTAACTATAGTTGTCTGAATATTATATTTACTATTCGAGCTGTATAATTATCTTTCTGACCAAATGACTTCTCCTTCTACAAAGTCTGGAACTCGTAAGCCTAATAACTCATATACACTCGGGGCAATATCTGTCATCGTTATTCTTTCGCTCATTTCGCCCGGTGGAATCATAGGGCCGGATCCATATAAAATCGGCCGTAATGTTGAACGCTCAGGATTTCCACCATGACTCCCCAATTCCTGCGTTGGTTCAACAGCAATTTTTGCATCTTTCCCCATTATAAACCCTGGAGCAGCGGATAAAAACACGTCCCCGCTATTATTATTATTTAAAGCAGCATACCCCTCTTGATCCTCTGTCCAAATAGTCTCGTACGGATACACTTCGGACTGCTTCTCGCTAGATAAGACAGACAAGCTTGGATACATATAGACTTTATTAAATTTCTCATTTTTACTAGTAAGCCAACGTAAAATAGGATGTGCTACTTTTTCAGGATTTTGGGAAAGTGCAGTAAAAACGGTCTTATCTTTAAAAATTGATACGATTTCCTTCTTCACTTGTTCATATTCTTCTTCTTTCACGATTCCTTTTTTCTCTCTGCCCTTCAAATTTACATAAACATGGGCAATCGTTCCACTCGCTTCTGCATAAGCTTTCGTTTTAGATGCATCTATATTTCCTTCTTGATCTTTTACAAGTAGTCCTGCCTTTTCCAATTCTTTATTCGGAGACAGCCTTGTATGAATTGGTTCCAATCCATGATCCGAAACAATTAATACGTGATCTTCGGGATTCTGATTGTTTTTAATTCGACCGATTGCACGATCTGCTTGGCCAAAAGCCCAGCTCACATATTCTTCTTTTTCCAATACATTTGCTAATTGATATCCAGGTTGAGCAGGTTCTCTTAATAAAAATTCATGTAGTTCATTGTCTACTACAGAATAATAGTAAAATAATAGGTCAGGCCGATAGTTCTCTTTAATATGAAAACTAACATCCGTCACCCAGTTTGTGAATCGTTCGCCCACTTGCTCATATTCTTCTCTTGTAATATCTCCATTTTTAAACGCCTCTATTTCATCAGCTGCTGGGTAAAATCCAAATTCAGATTGAATTTCTTCTGCAAATTTTCCGGGTCCTCTATATAGCCCGCCCATAACAGTACCTTGAAACAACTGAAGCTCTTCGTTGTTCTCAGGATTTCTCTTTAGTTTCACATAAAACCCTGCACTATCAAAATTATGTAAGTTCAGCGCGACGGCAATCCAATTATTGGGTGATACTTCTTCTCCCATATCTTTTCTATCCATAGACATATAATATTTCGATTCTTTTTCATCTGTTCTTAGAATATATAATTGTTTAGCAGGTGATTTTTTTATATCCAATGAAATAACTGCCTCTTCTACTTTTACTGATCCTGCATTTATTTGTTCAACGCGTTCATCATCTACTACTGAAAACTTTAAGTTATGAAGTTTCGAATCTGCCAAGGTCCCGCCCGAATAGACAGCGTAAGTAGCAGCAGATGCGTTATCAGGATTGGAGTCCGGAAAGGAGACGGTCGCTGTGATCTTCCCTTGATTTCTTGCCTCTTTCCATATAGGCGTAGCACCTAACGTCTGTGCAAAGCCACTCTGATCATCTTTCACTTTCTCTCCTAATGAATGAAAATGATTACTGACAATACCTGTCTTTGAAGGTCCAGCACCCGTAGACATTGCTGCATGTGATGGTGCAGTCAATGATGGTGTAATTGTAACAAAATCTGTGGCGTAGGCTGCCTGTTGCTGAAACTTCTCTAAATTTGGCATGATTCCTTTGCCTATGTAACGTTGTGCATCCTCATACCCCAAGCCGTCAAATGACACGACGCTAATTGTGCCTGTTGTTTCAGTAGCTTTACTAGATGAATGGTTAGTAGTGATGGTCATACTACATAAAATACTAATCATTATGAACATACTTATAGGCTTGAACATATTGACATCCCTCGCTTTATAGAACTATTCCCTTCATGAAAACAAGGTAAACTTGCTAACTAGAAAGTCGTGAAAAGTTTCTTAATCACTACGACTTCCAGGAAAATCATTCCTAGTCCTTTAGTTTTATTTATTATTTTTTTCCACAAAACCCTTGCGTTTTTTTCATTTCTTTATTAATGTTGCCTTAAGGAAACATTATTTCCTTAAGGAAACTTTTTTAAAAGTTTCTCATCGTTTCTTTGGAGGTGAAAATTTGAAGCCATTTGTTCTTCCTGATTTGCCTTATGCAGTAGACGGTCTTGAACCGTATATAGATGCACGGACATTGGAAATCCACCATGGCAAACATCATCAGACGTACGTCAATAACTTGAATGCGGCATTGGATAACCATGAAGAGTTACAATCTCAATCTCTTGAAACCATATTGACTGATCTCAGTCAGGTACCTGAGGAGATTCGCACTGCCGTCCAAAACAACGGCGGTGGACATTACTGTCACAGCTTATTCTGGGAATCCATGACGCCAAAAAGTAAAGGGGAACCATCCGCAGACATTAAAAGAGAAATCGAAAAGTATTTTAATACATTCGATAATTTCCAAGATGTCTTGTCAAAAGCGGCAGTCAGTCGCTTTGGTAGTGGGTACGGTTGGTTAGTACTTTCTGACGGCGAGTTAGAAGTCATGAGCACGCCAAACCAGGATACACCATTGAAAGACGGAAAAACTCCATTACTAGTCATTGATGTATGGGAACACGCTTACTATTTGTCATACCAGAACCGCCGCCCCGAATTTGTACAAAATTGGTGGCACACTGTGGACTGGGACATTGTGAATGAGCGTTTCATTCAAGCTGCTAAAACAGCAGCAACTTAATTTTTCTTTTTTCCTTATCTCCAGTTTTACCCTACATTCCAAAATTAGGGCTGCCGATCCGCGGAAACGGGTCAGGCAGCCCGCCTTTTTATTTTCACTAAAAAATCTCCCGCCACGTGTATACTGTGCGGAAGATTTTCACGAATTTATGTTTGAGACACTAACTTTTCTACTAGACTACCTTCGAGCCAAGCTAAACTCTTGTCGAATAGTTCATCTTCGAATGAATGACTGGAAAACGTATGATCTGCTTTGTCGATATACTGCTCAAACACTTGCCTAGTATCTACGCGTTTATTTAGTGAGTTTGCGTATCGTACCGCATGTTCTTTCGGAATTTGCTCGTCTTCCTTTGCATGAATAATATGCGCTGACCCTGTAAATGAGCGAACCGCTTCAATAGGCTGATGCTTTTTTAAATCTTTCAGGAACGTTTGACTGATCATAAAACCATGGTAATCATGACTGCCTTTTCTAGCAATTTCATGAACCGCTTTCGGTCCAAGAATCCCAGTAATATCTTCGTATGGCGTACCTACCGGCGACCAGAGAATTAATTGTTTAATACGGGTATCGCTTGCCGCCGTAAGTGATGCAATAGCTCCACCCATACTATGCCCAACCATCGTAATGCGTCGTTGATCTATTCCTCGAATGGAGCATAAATAAGCTACGACATCCTGCACTTCCTTCAATTGATTCGTTACTGTTACACCAGCATAATCTCCATCACTTTCACCACAACCGCTAAAATCAAAGCGGAATACCCCATATCCACGCTCAGTAAAATAACGTGCAGCTTTAACAAACAGACGGTGTTCTCCTACTTTACTGCCTACGAATCCATGAATAAATATTAGTAATGGTATTGCTTCTTTTCTATATTCAGGCAGATGAAGCGCACCCGATAAATTATGTTCCCCAGAACGAATTGTGATCATTTTTTGCATTTCTTCCCCACTCCAGTCAAAATATATTATTCCAACATGTTTAATAGGTATTATACAATTTAGATAGGTCTAAGTCAAATCAATCCATTGGTACCCCTTATTCTTACATAGAAAAAAGACTCCCATATAAAAGAGTCTTAAAAAGATGAAAGGTGCTTATTTAGTTATTAAGGTTTCCGTTCCCATATGAAGAGTATTTATCGTTTGAGACTGCATTGAGGGTAAAAAGTGAAATAGTAACCCCTTTTACAGTTGGTTAAGTTTTGACTCAAAAAATAAACTACATAGGATTTTGTCCTTCACTCACTAAATCTAGAAACGTTACTAATTGATCTTAGTTACAGGCGGCGACTCCGGGGATCAGCTCACCGCGGGCTCTCCTGTCCGCCTAGAACACAGATCAACAGTGCTATTCCCCTCTGTATATCTGCCTTACTTCACTATCCCGAGCGTATTCAAGAACACCACAATAATAGTCAGTGGCACTACCCATTTCATTAAAAAGTGCCAGAGCGGATAGAAGCCTATGGATTGCGTATTATACTGTGTAAATTCATCACGCACCAACACCTGGTCCATCTTGCGGACAATGAACAACGCAATTAGCAAACATCCTGCTGGAAGCAAAATATTACTGACTAGATAATCTGTCGCATCAAAAACACTCTTATTGAATATCAGCAATCCCGACAATGTACTAGAAGACAATGCAGAAGGAATTGCGGCAATGAATACAACTGCACCAATCAACCAAGTCACAGACTTTCGCGTCCGCTTGCCACTCGCTGTCATCGCTGCGACAATGATCTCATACAAACTAAACGAAGACGTCAATGTCGCAAACAAGAACAATATCAAGAATAACGCCAGGAATACTTGCCCGAGCGGGAGTTGTGAAAAGACTGCTGGTAACACCATAAATAGTAATTCAGGTCCCGCAGCCGGTTCTTGCCCGAACGCGAAGACCGCTGGGAAAATAGCTAAACCTGCTAGTAATGAAACAAATAAATTCATCCCCACTACGGAACTTGCAGATGAAGTCAAACTAACGTCTTTCTTCAGGTATGAACTGTACGTTACCATACAAGAAAATCCGACAGCCAATGAAAAGAAAGACTGTCCAAGTGCATACAACACTGATTCTCTTGTAATACTTGAGAAATCAGGCTTCAAGAAGAAGGACACACCTTCCATTGCACCAGGCAACGTCAATGATCGAACGACTAAAATAATAAAAAACACAAATAATAAAGGCATCATATATTTATTCGCTTTTTCAATACCGTTTTGCACACCAGAAGATACGACTAATATGTTAATAATCGTAAATAGAAACAGACCGATCAACGTCGTCATTGGCGAACCGACAATTGAACCAAATTGTTCCGAATAGGAAGCACCTTCACTAATGATTTTGCCACCAATAGACAATCCGCTATATACGAATACCCAACCACCCACTACACTATAGAAGGATAGCAAAAGAAAACATCCTGCTACACCGAGCTTGCCAATCCATGGCCATGCACTAGCCGGCGCCAACTTCTTGTAAGCACTGATTGCTTCTCTACCCGAACCACGACCAATAATAAATTCAGAAACCAACATTGGCAATCCAATCAAAATTGTAAATACGACGAATAGTAGGAAAAACGCACCACCGCCACTCATTCCTGTAACATACGGGAATTTCCAGATTGCTCCAAGGCCTATTGCTGCACCTGCTGAAGACATAATAAACCCAAGCTTCGAAGACCATTGTTCTTTACGTTGTTCCATTTTCTCACCCATTTCCTTTTACTTCTGCTTATTACAGTTATACTGTACTGCACCATTAGAAACAATAGCATATTTGTATACTTTATAGTTAAGCACGACAAAAAAGACGTACCAGAGTAAAAATACTCCATTCGGTTACGTCTTTTTCTTCTCGACAATATATGCTTAAGTTTGCTGTCTAGTTCGTACTCTTATTCTGTTGCGCTCTAGCTTCTCCGCCCTTACGTCCGATATTCTCATAAAATTGTTTATCGTGCTTCTCGGAAGTAGCTTTTCCGCCTTTACGTCCAATTTCTTTATAAAATTCACTACTATGCTTTTGAGCTGTGGCTTCCCCACCTTTGCGACCAATCTGTTCATAGAACTCTTTATCGTGCTTTTTAGCGGTTGCTTGACCGCCTTTACGCCCCGCTTCTTCCAGAGACATTTTCTTCTCTTGTTCTGTAGTACGTTGGTTAGCCATATACATTCCTCCTCCTCGTGTTCGATTTACCAAGCTTAATGAATATATTCCCAATCCACTACATGCTAAACACAAGGCGAGTTAAATAACCTTAACTCGATTGAAAGACTTACGGAATAGAATTCACTTCCCATTTACCTGTATTAGCCAAATGCTTTATCTATATTCATGTATAACTTCTCATTTTTGAACCAACTTACTTATGAAGGTACTTACAGAAGGGAGAATGACCAATGGGAAGAGATGAACATAGTAAAGGAAGTAATTCAGCTGGCTCATTACCACAAACGCCAAAGAATCAAACGATTGCCGCACGCGATATGCATGAAGAGATCGCGAAAGAATTTGCTGAATTGCGTAAAGCTCCCAAACAAAAAAAGCGTAAGTCATAAGTGAAAAAAGACCAGGGAAAATTCCCTTGGTCTTTTTCAATCATTTTCGAGTAGGCGCTTGTTCATCTATGAGTTTCTCTAGACGCTCGTCCCATTCTTCTGTTAATGTATTCCACACTCTAGTGAAATAGTTGTTTTCCGCACGATTGTAAACATAGAACTCCACACAAGGAATAAGTTGATTATCAAGCGTTCGGGGGGTCTCTATTTTATCCACAACCTTCTGTAGTGGACCTTCTGCAGCTTCTGCTCCAGTAGCAAGTAGTGTTGCCCGCAATTGTTCATCATCTAATCGTTGCGCGCTTCTGGTGAATTTCCTTGCTAATCTAAACTCTTTAACTTTTGCTGTGAAGATTTTTTCAGGTTGTTCACATAAAATCGAATCATGGCAAGCACTGTAATAAAACTTTTTTTCTGCTTTTTCAGGTGGATGTTCGTAAACACCCGATTGTAATTGCCTTACTCCAATGCTAGTCAATTCAAAACTTTCTTTACGTAACTCGATCATTTGTGCCGCTTCCATCTTATTAAACAAATCCTCTATAAACAGTGGTTCAACAGCTAGAAATTCTGCAATTATTTTTGATTCAGATACATCTAGCTTTTGAACTGTAAGTAAAATCATTTTCATTAGTATATCCATTGTCGTGCGCTTAATAGTTGTGAAGGGTATATTAATGAGTTCGACCGGCAATCCCCAGCTGTCTGATTGTTGTATTTGGATATCCGGCTGTTGTTCGAGTTCTCGTTGCAACCTTTTCCGAAGCGAATCCATCTACTCAACCTCCTTGGATTTGCTCTATTTTGCGCAATCCACCTTGATGTTCTACTACTTCCCGCAATTGTTTATACATATCTCTCGTAGAGGCATTCTTTGTCTTGATTGTGAACATTTCAGAACTTCCAACGATAATAAGCAGTTCTCTTGCACGTGATAACGCTACATTCAGTCGTCGATAGTCTTTCGCGAATCCAATGTCACCATTTTTCTCACCATGATTCCTAACGAAGCTCAAAATGATAATATCCATTTCCATACCTTGAAACTTATCTACCGAACCTGTTCGGCAATGCAATTGTTGCGGGCGAATTTCCTGCTGAATTAATCGATCGATCCGCTTTACCTGTTCGCCGTAAAAACTAATTACGCCGACACTTTTCTTTTCGTCTGGCATCATTAGGCCATCTTTTTTAGCTTTTTCGGTCGCTTGTTCAATATCTTGCAAAGTATCTTGAATGATGGTTAGTTCCGCTTCATTGAAACGACTTGTCCCACCTTTGACCTGATTTTCGAAAAATGATGGGGTATTGGGTGTATCTAGCCATAGTAAGTGATCTTTTCTAGTGATTTTTCTACTTTCGAGCAGATGATCCCGTAATTCGTCTGAATTAAGAAGCCCACATTGTAATTGATAGTCCCCATCTTTATAAAACGGTGCGATCGTTTCCATAATTTTTTCATGCATACGGTACTGAATACTGAGCATCGTTTTGTTTTGCTTGGGCAACGTACGGAATAACCGTTCAAATAATGATTCATTGAGCAGTTTTTTCATTTCACGTTGCACTTCAGGATCTTTTTGTTGATCTACCAGTTCGTCCATCGTTTCTTGTCCTACGAGTGGCGGTAACTGATGATGGTCGCCCACTAGAATAATCTTTTTACCTTTTAGCATGGGCAATAGTAATTCTGGCGGTGTTGCTTTTGATACTTCATCGATTATGACGACATCGAAGACAGGATATTCCTTCATAAACTTTTTGGAAGCTGATGCGACACATGTCGTGCCAATTACATTCGCATGATCGATATAAAGCTTACGGATTTCATCCAGGTCATAATCGTTGGCGTCACGCAGTAATTCTTCCCATTGCGCTTGCAGTTCTTGTAGGATTGGAAGCTGTTGCTGTTCTTTTACTACTTCAGCCAGTTGGGGTTCAGCTTGAGCAAGCACTATTTCTACTTTTTCTAATTGCTCCTTTATATCCGGTTTCAATTGAACGGCAAGCTCTTCTATTTCCTGCTGTCGTTGATGTTGTTCTTCCTGTAATTGCAATGTTTTTTGCTCTACTGCTAGAACTTCTACTTTTTCTTGTTCAAGCAGCTGTTTTGCTTGAGAACACTTTAGTTCTGAAGTAGTGATGGACGCTGTTAATTGCGTTACGTTTTTTATTTGTTGTCGGCACGCAATGATCTTAGTTTCTAGCTGCTTAATTTCCTGTGTGAGCTGATTTTCCTCCCACTGCTTTTCAGGCGGCTCGTTCGTTTGTAGCCATGCTTTAATTTGGTTCTCCAATTCTATTTGCTTAGATTGCAGACGTTGCTTCTGCTCTTCTTTTCGTTGTAAAGTGGCTTGTGTTTCTTGAAGTTCCTGTTGTAGGAATCTCAGGATTTCATGTTTCACTTCTGCAAATACTTCCTTTACAGAGTGGACTTTCTGTTGCTGAAGATCCATTCCTTTTGCACGAACGATCTCTTCCTTACCATAAAACAATGATATACCTTGTGCAATCTTTTGTAGAACTTCCGTTTTGGCGGATGAAATCTCTTTGTTTTGTAGCACTTTTTTTGTTGTAGGGTTAATAAGAAACTTCCCCAGCCGATCAATCATTTCATGCATTTCTTGAATGGTTGTAAAGTTTTCGGTTGAGCGCTTCGTAATAGTTTCTACCGGGTAACGATGCGTCTGCAAAAGAGAATGTGTTTTATTGATAGCCGTCTGAAAACGGTCATGAAGCTCTTTCCACTCTTGAAATTCATAGGAATACTCTCCACTTTCAATCGACTTGATGATTCGTTGTAAGTCGTTATTCCGCAACGTGATATGAATGGGTAATTCAATCTGGTTTTTAGCAAGCGTCATTTGGATATCTTTCATTTTTGTCTGAGACATCACATCACGATGTGTGGATTGTAGCATTTGTTCATGATCAGGAAGTGTTTTGTATTCTTCCATGATCTCTTGTTGCGCTTCGGTATTGCTCTGCAGCTCTGCAAGCCAATTGATATATACTTGTGTCTCTCTTAAAAGTTGCTGCTCTTTTAACAGTTCTTCTATTCGGGCTGACAATTCTTCTTTATTCGGCTCTGAATTCAACTGTTTACGTAGTTCTGCAATTTCTTTTACGCGCTGTTCAAGGTCTATTTCAGTTTGCTCAATTCCCTGTTGCTTTTGCGAAAGCCGGCGTACAGATTGGTCAAGCAGGGATTTCCGAGAAAAATATTCAGACTTTAGTTTTTTCAATTTTTCTCGCACTACATTTTGTATTTGCAGTTGCCCAGTTAATGCAATTTTCAATTTTGTGTTCTGTTGAATTTGCTCGGATAATTGATCTGCACGTTTTTGTAATTCGATATCTTTTGTTCGATAAACAGCACGTGTCGCTTGCACGGTTTCTATTGTTTCATTTCTCCAGTGCAACGCCACATTTTCCTCCATGAAGCGCTTGCCCTCTTCTTCAATACTTTCTGAGCGTCCATAGCGTAAAATACGTGTCGCTGGATCTGTCAGTAATCGACCGAGTGCGTTATCCACTGCTAGGTTTGATTGGGATGCGACAAGTGTCCGCAAGCCAGCTTTGACGTTCTGATAGCAAATCTCAGAAATGACCGTTGTTTTCCCTGTCCCAGGCGGACCTTGTACTACAAACAAATCATGTGCTTTCATCGCTCCCGAGACTGCTTCTTGCTGAAATTCATTCAAATTATTATGGAACTCTAGTTGCGGCTGTTTATTAGTAATTTGCACAACAGGTCGTTCTTCAAATAAAACCTTTTCCAAATTCGCATTGGCAGCTAGACCATCTTGTAAGTCTTTGAAACCTTTACGTAACCGACGAATCTGACTTAATTCAGCAAAGTTCGTCAACACAAGACTTTTATTACGTGTTGGTAACCATTGTTCGGATCGTGCTTTCTTTTGAAACCGTTGATTTAGTTCTACGACGATAATCTTTTGACCTTTCTGAGCATCGACGATTTGACCAATTTCAGTAGAAAGTTCATTCATTTTCACACTAAATCCACGGAGTTGCTTCCAGTTTTTCGTTTGTAAATCTTTACATTGTAGACGTACCTTTGTAAAATCACTGGTGAAACTGGCTTGGCTAAATGTACAGGAGATATCCGCTACATCCGCATTTTTCTCCGCAATTTGTAGATAGCCTTCCCAACTTTCAATTCTCTTTTTGACATATTCTGAACGCTCTTCCGCGATCGGCAATTGACGTAACTTCGTATAAAATTCGATTGGCAGTGCTACTCCCGCACGATGTAACCTAAACTTTATTGCTGTATGCAGCCGCCGATTTGTCTGGACAGGTTCTCTTGCGCCTCTAACATGAAAGCCCGTTGCTAGTAGACCGTCCGGTTTCAATACGCATTCCATAACTGCCACACGTTGCTGAACTTCTTTAGCAAATTTTTTATTTGTGTGTGGGTCAAAAAACAACGCATAGGATTGGTTCCCCATACGATTCTCCGGTTTCTTTTCAATATGTATATCAAAAGCAGACTCTGAAGAAACGAAAGCCTCTTCACTTAAAAACCACTGTTCTAAACCTTTTCGTGCATTTTTTGTTATTTCAAGACTGCAAAGTATCATTTCTTTACTTTTCAGCACATTCATATTCGTACATTCTTTTCAATATAGGGCTTTACTTCAGCAAGATCATGCATCATGCTTCTCCCTGTTATTCCCTTGTTCAAAGCTCTCACCTCAGTCCTCTATTATAGATCATAAGTGCATATACCGCGAGTAAGAAAAATCTTAGAAAAACTTTTAAAATTAATTTTAAAAAAGATGTTTAAGAATGATTTGCATGGGTATACTATTACTACAAGGCAAACTGAATGGAGCTAGTCAGAGAAGTAAGCTGCTAGATCTGGAAGAGATGCACAGCCTTGGCGGAAAATTTTTCTTTACTGGCAAGTGGTACACTCGGTTTGGGAATCTGCTTTTAAGATTCCAACAGAAAGACAGGTTTACCAGGTAATATGAAAGAAGTTTTTTGTGTAAGTGCACGTGAAATACCTGCTTCAAAGAAGTTAAGCAGTGTAAGATGCAAGACGCATACGACGAGGGTACAATATCGTCAGTATGAAGTAATCGCAACATAAAATTTTCCGCATAGTAAGAGAAGAACAGTCAGTGATTGGAAGTTTTCGATCGCTGACTGTTTTTTGTTTCGGTTCTCTACAAAATGAATTGTTTAGTAAGAATGAGATCTGGGAAAACACTATATAAGAGACGATAATGAGGAGGAGCACTTTATGAAAAAGAGAATGGCTTTGACTGCGATTGGTTTAGGTGCCGCCTATTTAATGCGTAACAAAGATGCACGGGACAAATTGTCTCGCCAATTCGATGAGTTCAATGACACACCTATGCGAGGAGATCGTAAAGATCACAACCAGAAACCCCAACCGAATAAAGGATTACTAGGTAGATTTTTAGGTTAAAACATTCAATTACAAAGGAGCAGATCTGTATGAGGGAAGAGAAGAACGTATTTACAGAAGAAGACCGCAAAAAGGCAAAGGGTGGTTATATGGACAACCCTGAAAATTTAAAGACTGATAAAGAAAGTATTTATGATATGCATGAAGATATGCAGACTGTAGATGCTATTCCATTAGAAGATGTTCGTATGGAAGAGGAAGAAGAGAGAAATCATCGCGAGACAAAAGATCGTTCATCAAGCGAGGAAAAATACGATAATAAATAACCGTGTTCTGTACCTGCAAAATTTTACTTGTATATAACAAAAACGACGCCCTACTTACACGGGCGTCGTTTTTTAAGTCATTCTCAATAATGCTTCCGAACCGATCATACCTGCAGAAATACCGTATTGTTCAGCTTCAAGTGTCACGGATTCTAAAGGCGCTGCGAGCAATTGCTCAATCGTTTTTACACCAACAGCACGACCCGCGACAATTTTGCGGTCTGCTAGCACACTATTTAATAATCCTACATCGAGTGCACCACACATAATATACCCTTTGTCATTCGAAACTGTAAGCAAAGTCGTTTTCGGTAGCTTTACCGTGACTGCTTGAAATGACTTTCCATCTATAGATATACTTTGGTGTTCAATCAAGACACCCACCCCTTTCTTTATCAGCTTATGATAAAACATTCAAAACGTGAGAAATTTTAAAACACTACATACTCTTCATTGCTTACTGCATCAAATACTCTAAATAACTTTGGTCACCGAAGTAGGCTTTTGCATCTTGAATCATTTCAGATAGCCTAATAGTGACTGCTTCAATTTTCTAATCATTGTTAATGGTTTGTATTACTTGGTGTTATATTAGTTAAATAGATATATATTACAGCTTTTTATTTAGTGTATCTATGTTTTCCAGAAAGTAAAAAGCAACTTAAGTCTTATAATTCTTTCAAAAAATAGAAAAAGTTCTTGTAATCTGCTTTCCTGGGCTATATTATAGAAAAATGTTGCGAAGATGATTCGTACCAAACAATCATAAGGAGTGTGGTCTGATGGAAAACGTTACAAGAGAAGATATTTATCAATTCGTGGAAGAAAATAATGTCAATTTTATCCGTCTTCAGTTTACCGATATTTTTGGCATGATTAAGAATGTAGAGATTCCGATCAGCCAGCTCGAAAAGGCGCTGGACAATAAAATGATGTTTGACGGATCTTCTATCGAAGGTTTTGTACGGATTGAAGAATCAGATATGTATTTAGTACCTGACTTGGATACATGGATGGTATTTCCATGGCCTTCAGGTACAGGAAGAGTAGCACGCTTAATCTGCGACGTCTACTTGGCGAATGGCGAACCTTTCTCTGGAGACCCCCGGGGAAATTTAAAACGAATCGTTAAAGAAATGAAAGAGCTTGGATTCACTGATTTTAACTTAGGACCTGAACCGGAATTCTTTCTTTTTAAACTAGATGCCAATAAACAACCGACAATGGAGCTGAATGACCATGGTGACTATTTTGATTTGGCTCCAATAGATCTTGGCGAAAATTGTCGTCGAGATATTGTCTTGGAACTTGAAGAATTAGGATTTGAAGTGGAAGCTTCCCATCACGAAGCAGCGCCTGGACAACATGAAATTGATTTTAAATATGCTGATGTATTAACGGCTTGCGATCATATTCAAACCTTTAAACTAGTCGTTAAGACGATAGCACGCAATCACGGCTTACATGCCACATTCATGCCTAAGCCATTATACGGAGTGAGCGGTTCGGGCATGCATTGCAATGTTTCTCTATTTAAAGATGGCGAGAACGTCTTTTTTGACAAAGATGGCGAACGTCAGTTAAGTGAAACTGCTTATCACTTCATGGCTGGTGTGCTGGAACATGTTCGTGGTTTCACCGCTATCACGAACCCTACTGTCAATTCTTATAAACGTTTGGTGCCTGGCTACGAAGCACCTTGTTATGTCGCTTGGTCCTCACAGAACCGTAGTCCATTGATCCGCATACCTGCATCACGTGGAATGAGTACACGTGTTGAGGTACGTTCTGTCGATTCTTCTGCCAATCCTTATTTAGCAATGGCCGTTATACTAAAAGCTGGTCTTGATGGTATTAAGCGCAAGCTGACTCCTCCAGCCCCAGTTGATCGCAATATCTATGAGATGAAGGCAGATGAGCTTGCGGAAAATAACATTGGATTATTACCGACAGATCTTGACCATGCGCTCATCGCCTTATCAGAAGACTCGATTATACAAGACGCACTGGGTTCACATATTTATGCAAACTTTAGTGAAGCAAAACATCAAGAATGGGAAAGCTACCGGATTACGGTGCATCCATGGGAACTTGAACGATATATGAAGATGTATTAATAGGACTTCACAATAATAGGATGTACAATAAAGTAAACGGCTGTAAATACAGCCGTTTTTTTTGATAGAGAAAATTATATAGAATCCATTCTATTGTCTAATTGTCTCACTCGATTTATTATAGGAAAATCAGGAGGTTTCGCTATGATTAAGATTTGGTTTAACGCACTCTTTTATACAATGCAAAATGAAGGACATACAATAGATGCTCTACTGACAAAAGACGGAAAAATAGTAGCGATTGGGTCATATGATGAGCTAAAAGCTCAAGCCGACGAACAAATAGACTTGCAGGGTGCTTTTGTTTATCCTGGGTTTATCGATAACCATATGCACATAATTGGACAAGGTGAAAAGTTACTACGCCTTGATTTATCAAACACTACTTCTTCAGAGAACATGATGGATTTACTCCTGAATGCGTATAGTGATTTGCCAGAGGATGAGTGGTTTATTGGAGAAGGTTGGGATGAGAATAATTTTCCTGACAAGAAAATCTTCACACGCTATGAGTTGGATGCTGTAACGGATTCACCTATGCTATTAAAGCGCACTTGCTGGCATGCAGCGATTGTGAATTCAAAGGCGCTCGAACTCGCTGGTATCACAAAAGATACACCTGATCCCGATGATGGTGTCATTGAGCGCGATCATACTGGAGAGCCAACGGGGTTATTGAAGGAAGGTGCTATGCAGCGAGTGCTAGAACTTTTACCAAATCCAACAGTGGCTTATGTAACGAAAGCATTGGAGACTTCAGTTGACCACCTATTATCTGTCGGTTTGACAGGTGTTGTGACGGATGACTTAGGTTACTACGGACACTACCAGACGCCATTGAAAGCCTTCAATAACGTGCTAGGCGGTGATCGTAAATTCCGTGCTCACTTACTGCGTCATTTTAGCGTGTTTTCCGAATTGATGGAAGATCATGCTCTCTATAATACACCGTGGGTAGAACCTGGTGAGATGAAGTTCTTCATTGATGGTGCTTTTGGCGGTAGTACTGCGCTGTTAAGTGAGCCTTATTCTGATGAACCCGATAATGTAGGAACTACTGTATTGACTGATGAAGAGCTCGAGAACCACGTCAAAATAGCAAGACACTATGGAGAAGCTGTTGCCATACATGTGATTGGAGATTTGGCAGTTGAAAAAGCACTAGATGTCATTGAAAAGCATCCTGCTCCAGACGGTAAGAAAGATCGGTTTATACATGTCATTTTATTACGGGAAGATTTAGTGAAGCGAATGCAAAAGCTTCCGATTGTTTTAGATATACAGCCTGCTTTCGTACCCTCCGATTTCCCTTGGGTCGGAGACAGACTCGGTAAGGACCGGCTTGACTGGGCATATGCATGGAAGAAGCTTCTAACTAAAGGATTTATATGTGGCGGAGGATCAGATGCGCCTATTGAAGATCCGAATCCATTGCTAGGAATACACGCCGCGATTACAAGAAGATTGAGTATTGAACAGCATGAGGGGTATTTGCCAGATGAAAAACTGAGTCGCTACGAGGCTGTACAATTATTTACTTCGGGCGCAGCCGCTACTATAGATAAAGCTGATTCACGAGGAAGGCTCTCCGTTGGATTTGATGCAGACTTCACTATCTTGAAAGAAGATATTTTCACTATAGAAGTAGATAGAATTACTGAAGTACAAGTAGAGAAAACTATAGTCGCTGGTGAAGTGATGTATAGAGCGAATACATGATCACCGTTTAGTAACTAGCGGATGGGGAAAACTTTCTAAAAAGGAGGTTTTACTTTGGAGTTACTAAAAGTACAAGGTGAACTGGATTGGAAGAAACTAACGCGTAACGTGTTAATTCCCGTAGTGGGTGGATCGATTATCGGATATCTTGCTAATCGCAATACACAAGAACAGTATGCCGAGTTGGAGAAACCTTCATTTTCTCCTCCTGGAGCTGCATTCCCTATTGCTTGGACGGCTTTATACACAATGATGGGTGTAGCGAATTACCGCGTAGAAATGAAGCAGGATACAAAAAAGAGCCATGCTGCTATCCCCCTATATGACGTTCAATTAGGTCTTAATTTTCTTTGGTCCTTCCTATTCTTCAAGTGGAATTTACGAGGTACTGCACTGATCGAGATGACGATTATGCTAGGTGCAATTGCTATGACTGCTTATGAATTTAATAAAAATGATCGTACCGCAGGCGCATTAATGGTCCCGTATATCGGATGGGTCATGTTCGCACTGATCTTGAATTATTCTACGTGGAAATTAAATAAGTGAAACCAAAAAATGTCCCTGCCACTACTGGCTGGGACATTTCTCATTGTTGCTTATATTGATTTTGTTTGTAATTCATACGCTCCGCAGTCTTATAGGCATCGTACATACCCCAAATCCATACAATGGGATACGTAATGAAACCAATACCTACAAACATGAGTAACCCGTTAATTCCCTGCAAAATAATAAGCAAGATCCCTTTAAGGATTTGTCCATTATAGATTTGACCGACGCCAGTCCAGAAAAAACTTAGCACGGCGGCAATACCTGGATGCTTAAACATGTCATCTCCCCTTCCTGGCTGTTATGTCTATCTTACATTATGCAGAAAGGGAATGACAAGATGTTTGCTACATGTCTTTTCAGAAGCGGTCCTTATCCAACGAGTCGCCCTTGACATCTACGTTACCTTCTTTTCCGAAGTGTACTTCCTCGCGTTTCACAGTATCGTGAATCGTTTCATTCTCTACAACTTCACGCTTCTTAAGAATAACTTCTTCCGTGACAACTGGTTTCTTAGTCACTTCTACTTGTTCTTCAGTAATGGGAATACGAATTGTTTCGTCATCTTCTTTGAATGCTGCTGCGGTATGATCATAGCGGCCGTCAACATTCGCTTCATCATTTACAACAGGTCTACGTTCAATGATGACTTCATCATGTGAAACATTGACATCTACTGATCTAGGTTCTTCCACTACTTCTTTCTCTACATGAATTTCTCCACGTTGTGTTGCATGCTTATTTACTTGAAGTTTTTCTTCATGCAGACGTAAACGTTCTTCATCCGTGGCGGCATCAGTGAAACTATGTTCATTTGTATGGAGTGCACGATCCACTTCGTTATCCTGATGGTTTACTGTTTGATCAGGTAGTGTCTGGCTCATTCTGAATGCAGGGTCTCCTCCATTCAATTCTTGGTCTGTTACGCTTAGTCCGTTAGCTCCAAGATTGACATCTGTGCTTTTTCCATCTCTGCCGTAGAAATCTGTATTATCCATGTAGTGGCGGTTCGCTTCACCGGAATCCACATAAAGCAACATGCCACCCTGTTCAATGTCGTGATAATACTTCATTGTATCTTCTTTTCCAAAATCTAAATTTTCGACCATGCGGTGTACATGATCTTCCCCTGACACGAATCCCATGAAGCGATCCCACCAAGAATCGTCGGCGGATTTAATTTCTGCATCTGAACGACTTCTAACCATAGTTAGTTGATCATCGTTTTTTACAACTACATAAATATCGTCTTCAGGCCATCCTTCTTTTTTTAGCTCATCCAGACGATTCACCAACTCGGTTTCATTAAAGTACATTCCAATATATCTATTCTTACCCATATAAATCTCCTCCTAGTATGATAGTTAATTATACTAACGTCGTGTTGATACTTTTACCCGGGATATTTAAATTAGAAACCTTTTCATTATTATTTATTCAATGCATAAATAATTCCTAATTAGGAATGCTAATAAAAAGGAGTGATTTCATGCTGGAATTAGATACGCCGATTGAAGGTAAACTAGCGTGCTTTGGAACTTTACGGGATAAAGTGGATCAGCACGGGTATCATTTTGGCGGAGGCTGGGATTATCATAAAGGCAGTTTCGATTCCGTCCTTCATAGAGAAGCTGGAGAAACCATTTACTTACGTGTTCCGTTTGAAGTCCACGACGGTGAACTTGATGATTTCAACACCTCAATAAAATTCAAAAAACCTTACGTGATTAAACATGTGGTTAACACAGGACTAGATCCCGACTCAAGTTCTTTAATAAGTGGTTCTTTCAATCAATTCCAAGAACCATTGGATCGAGATGCAGAAATTCGTGATAAAAGTCGTTGGGAAATTGCTGGTGAACTGGCAATTGAAGAAATACTGCAATACTTGGAATGAAAAAAAGGATCTTCTAGCTTTGGCAGAAGATCCTCTTTGTTATTCTGTTATACTTTGTACTTTTTCATCCATTTCAATTGAACTCAATACTTTTTTGGGAAACTTCTCGAAAACTGGTTCAAGTTCACTCATTAATTCTTCTAGTTCAGCTCCATTATAGAAAAGTGATTCGAAGTATTTAGCATTTCCAGCCGACTCCACTATTATCCGTAGACGTTGCAAAGGCTCCTTGCCTGCAAGGTCTTCATCCGTCATGATTACTTCTTCTCCTGCATAATCCGCTTGCTGGACCCAAGATGTTCCCGTTTCATACGCCTTTTCAGCAAACGCCAATAGTTCTTCTGTATTCATCGTCTGTTGCTTCATGCAAACCCCTCACTTTACCTGTTTTATATAGTGTTCCCTGTTGGTCATGGTTAAAACCATTCAGCTACTTGCCTCATTTTCAAAGTACAGTTCCTTATGCAGACCGCAACCTGGATTAAAATCCGCCAGACAAGAAGGACATTGATAGTCGCTTTGCAAGTACTCGGTAATAGTGAGTTCGTCTCCGCAACTACCGCACAGTACGGCTAATTCATTATATAGACTAGCTGGCCAGACGGCGTGATGACCGCAACCTGTTTCTTCATGACATAGGTGACATGGGTAGTATATCTTGCAACAATAAAACTTGATTGCAATTCGATCATTTTCTGTCGAGTAATGAACACAGCGCGTTTCATCATCCACCAGCAAGCCCTGAACTTCTTTACTGTATTTTTTCATTTCACCCACTCCTCTTATGTATATCATAAAAGCAGAATAGTAAGTATGCAATGTAAGTAAAAGATCTGTAGTTTAATGTAATGGATAAGCTTGAAGAAGTTTTTCATAGGCAATTTACAGAACAAAGATGCGCTAAAGTTAATTTTGTTATTTTGAAGTGGAACCAGAACTTCAATAAATTAAAACCTAACACGAATTCACACACTATCGATAATGAGCGATCTAAGAAGTACCTCTACCTTATAAGTAGGATTGAAGTGGAAGCTGGGTCAACTCCTGAAGAATAAGAGTGACCTTGAGATCCTGGACAGAGCGTTAGCGAAGGAAGCAGCTCAAGATTGCTCCCCCGGAAAGCATCCCTAGCTAGAGCTTCAATCCCCTCGTACACACTACCTCCCCCTAGCATTCCACATGCTTGTTGATCTTGAATTAAACCATATAAAAGGACATCCCTAACAATCGTAAGTTCACGACTGTAGAGACATCCTCTATTTACATATCCTTATGAGTAAATGGACACTTTCCAGTTATAGGCACGCAGTCGTCACCGATGAAAAACTGTTTCCATTCGTTATGCGTTGGATCACCGAAGTGGCTTATATCCGGATGCTTCGGTAAGGCATCCCATACCTCTACACGTTCACGAACTTTTTCGCGTGAGTTGATGCCACCCTTTTCAGTGCCTGTCAAACCTTTGAAAATTTTTCGTGGCTGGAAACCAATGACCATGGCATTTCCTAGATCACGAGTCTTCCGCTGTTTATACGCAGGAGCATTACCAAAAGCAAAAATCGGCTCGCCATGGAAGTGAAAATCCCATAGATAGTGATCTGGGTCCAGTGGAGCTTCAGCCGGCCATTCTTCAGTATCTTCTATATGCAAGTACTGCAAAATATCCCAAAACTGCTGACGATATTCTTCTATTGTTCCTTCTTTTTCAAAGGGTTCTACAAACACAAATAACCCGTGCCGTTTATGCTTTGGATTTTTAAATAGTGTTAAGAAAGATTCCAATGCTTGAGGTAAATTCGACCAGTCCTCTTGAGAAACATAGGCATAGCGCAACTCACCTTTATTTTCACCAGCCATTCCAAAATAACACGGGAATGTTTTGTCAGTCACAATATTATGAAACGTCTGGTATTCTCTAAGTAGCCATTCCGGTAAATCATCACGTTTTGTAAAGTCTTCCTTTGTCAATAAAGCGTTTGATGTTTGAATCAACGTTTTATATCCCCCCTCTGAATTACTATGCTGTATATCCGCTACCCTGTCTTCAGCATAATGAAACATATGAAACAATGGTTATTATCCCACATGTATATCGCTTTCTTAGTAACCTATATAGCACGGAAGTAATATGGGATCTTCATGAATGATTTATTAACCATTGAGATCTAGTTCTTCTATTCCGCTTCCATCTTGATTCATTCGATATAGATGGTAATCAGGCTCGCGCGAACCAAATTTACGATCTACCATAAAGTAAATTTTATCGTCAGGACCGAGTGCAGGTCTTGATGTAGACTCTTTTAATGTCGTAAGTTGTTCCGTTTGATATGTTTTCCAATTAAATGTGAACAACTCATATTCGTAAATTCCGTTAGGTCTAGTTCCTGCTACTGCCTGATAAATAATACATTGTTGTTCAGGTAACAGGATGAAGTCATACACATCCTCGGCTTCAACAGGGCTGCTGACGACTGACATTTTATCAGGTGTTTCTAGTGGTATTTCAAATATCCTCTCTTTACTTACGAAAATTTCTTCTGCCGTTTCGTTGTATGTGTCATCATTCGTCTATACATAAACAGAATTCTTTTCAGCAGAAACTTGTAGTGAGCCCATACTATATTTCTAAATATCTGTATGTTTTGTATGAACACCTTGCATTAAATCAAAGCTATACACATCGAAATCATGGGGCCGTTTCGAAGCAATCGGTGAATAATTTGTATAGGTGCTTGCCTCAAGATAAAACAACTTCTCAGGATATTTTGGATCAAACGCAATCTCAGTGATTAGATTGTCAGATGTGTGTATTACCTCCTCTACAAGCGAACCCAAATCAATTATATGGATATCTGACCGTATATGATTTTCAAGATTTTTATCCCGTACTACATAAGCAAGATATGTACCATCTTCCGAGAATATTATATCTGCAATTTCTTTCTCGACAGATAATTGAACGATTTTCTGTTGACTATCTAGATTGATTGTTGCTTGTCCTTTGTCATAAGAAATATAGGCAATTTCATTTTTGGTTGATATCGCATAGATATCAGACATTCCTTCTTGTTTTTGATTCTCATCTTTATTAAACAATACACCTAGCACAATACACACCGCGGTTAGCAGTGCGATGGAACTTAGGATGAATCCTAGCGACTTTTTCATAGGTCAACCTCCTTATATTCATAAAATCCAAATCATGATCGCCGCTATAATCCATAGAAACTGAAAACCTGTAACACTATACGCCCAGTTTCCAATAAATGAAGTTGTATCGTATAGATGATCCACAAGACTAACGGAATAATAATTAGTAAGGTTACCTTTATTTCTACGGCAAATATTAAAAATGCCCATAGCCAAAATAAAGATAAAGCCAATACTATGAGACCGATTGTAACATTGATAAAATGAATTCTCTTCGCATCTTTTTCAAGGAATTGTCTAGAGGAAGGAAAATCATAAATGGTTGTACGGTAAACCAGAACAATCGAAAACAATACTATTGCGTAAGAAAATATGGTTAATGGAACCAAGTAAGCTGATTCTAAATCCGTCGCTAGTCAACTACCGTAAATTACTAACAAGGTATGACCGATCAGTAACCCATTTACCGTTAGACGGCGGTGCAACGCTGTGATAGGATGCAGCGCTTGCTAAAGTTGCTTACCTCTTCTTTCTCATTACCGAAACTCGCCATCGCCAACTCCACCGCCTCCCCATATGAGAACCCCTGTTTCCGCAAATCCTCATAAGCACAATACAAATGACTAAGTAATTCCTCAGTCAAATCCTCCCGTTCTGCAGCATTACCGTCTGTTTGTTTTACCACCTTACTAACGAAACGCTCAAACACCGTTTTCATATCAAACCATCCGAACTTTTATGGATAAGCGCATTCACCCACTCCCAATTTTCCTGTTTTGCTTCTAATGCCACGCTACCTTCATCAGTTAGACAATAGTATTTTCTACGGCCACTTTCACCTTCTTGCCAATATGATTCAACCCAAGCTTTTTTCTCTAAACGTTTTAAAGTTGCATATAACGTTCCTTCACTCACTTCTTCAATTCAAATTATAACAATGTACATCGTTATACAATGCATAAAAAACACCTCATCGATTCTACTCGACAAGGTGCTCACTTATTGTAAAGGTTTAGGATTTCCCTGCAATTCGTCTATTGTCTGCATAACTAATGTGACGGCTTGACTCAAAGCACTTCCACCGCCAAGTGCCGCTGCTACACCGACCGCTTCCAACACTTCTGGAACTGTACAATCTGCATCTATGCAAGCTTTTGTATGGAAAATAATACAATACTCACTATGGGCGTAGACACTCACTGCAAGTGCGATCAGCTGCTTATATTTTTGACTAATTTCTCCTTCTTCAAAACTAATTTCCGTAAATGCATGGAACGATTTCATTAACTTCGGCAATTGTTCGCTCATTGCACCCATACCGGTTTTATAATCTGCCAGTACCGCATCTGTAAATGTATAGTCTTCCATATAGATCGCCTCCCGTTATAGCAACAGTATGTCCTATTCTTTGTTTGCTATGCAGTGATAAAGGAAATGATATATGCAATAACAAATCTAGGAGGTTCGTCATGAAAATTGTCATAACAGGAGATACACACATTCCTAGTAGAGGAAGTGTTTTGCCTTCACGGTTAACAAAGGAATGTATTACGGCTGATTTAGTTTTACATACAGGTGATTGGCAATCACTTGACGTAGTACAGATGCTATCTGAATTTGCGGAAGTAAAAGGAGTCTCTGGAAATGTAGATGGAGAAGATATAAAAGAACAGTTTCCATTGCAGCAGGTGGTTCAAGCAGGACACGCAAAGATCGGCTTGGTACATGGACATGGAGAGAAAAAAACGACGGAAAAGCGTGCAATTGAAGCATTTGAAGGAGAACCACTAGATGTCATCATCTTCGGACACTCCCACATTCCATTGCTTCGTTACATGAATAAAACCTTGTTGCTGAACCCTGGATCCCCGACAGACAAGCGGAAACTACCTCATTATTCATTCGCTATCTTACATATCGAGGAGGAGATTCGTGCAGAATTAGTTTTCTTTGATGATAAAACGTAACCTACAAAAGGATTAGAACATCCAGCCACGTTTATATTGAACAGGAGATTCAATTTCAACGTTAAGCTCTTTAGCTGCTGTATACGCCCAATAAGGATCGCGTAATAATTCGCGAGCGAGTAATACGATATCGGCACGATCGTTTTGAAGAATTTCTTCCGCTTGCAGCGCTGACGTAATCAACCCTACCGCACCCGTTGCAATATTTGCCTGCTGACGAATTGTATCCGCAAACGGCACTTGATAGCCTGGGAAAGGATGAATAGCAGCTGGTACTACACCACCAGAGCTCACGTCGACTAAATCGACACCTTGCTCTTTCATCCAACCCGCCATTTCTGCATACTGCGAAGGGTTCATGCCGCCTTCTTGATACTCTTCTGCTGAGATTCTGACAAATAATGGACCTTCCCAAACGGACCGGATTGCATCAATCACTTGTCCTAATATACGGTAACGATTTTCTGCTGTTCCGCCATATTCATCTTCACGATGATTACATAACGGAGTTAAAAACTCATTTAGTAAATATCCATGTGCGCCATGAATTTCAATCACGTCAAAACCAGCTTGATTGGAACGGATGGCACCTTGTTTAAATGCTTCAATTGTTTCATCAATATCAGCAATAGTCATTTCCGTTGGTGTTTTATGTTTTTCATTGAATGCAATGGGGCTTGGAGCATGAATCGTTCCGTCCACTGTCGCTTTTCTGCCTGCGTGTGCTAATTGGATACCAGTACGGGCACCTTGCTGTTTCATCAAACGAACGATTTCGGTTAGACCTTTGAGATGCTCATCTGACCAGATCCCTAAATCCTCACTTGAGATTCTTCCTTGTGGTTGAACAGCTGTTGCCTCAACAATAATTAGGCCGACTTGTCCTACTGCACGAGTTGCATAATGAGTTTTATGCCAATCTTCTACTTTACCATCTTGATTATGTGAAGAATACATACACATCGGTGCCATTGCAATTCGATTTTTGAACTCGACGCCACGTATAGTATAAGGACTAAATAATTTTGCCATGAATAATTTCTCCTCTAATAGTTGCTAGGGAAATTATAGCAAATCTATGTGTTTATTTAATGTTTGAGGATTTTAAACCAACTTTATGAAACATATGGTAGAGCTCTAACGTATAGTAAACTATATAAAAGGAGGTTTTCCCATGAAACCGCTCATTTCGATATGGACACAACCTAAGCAAACGATTCGTTATGTTCTCGAATATAAAACATGGAGTTATAGTTTCTTTATCTTATTCCTTACTTCGGTCAGCGTCGGTATGACATCCTTTACTGAAACTGATTTCTTACCTGACCTTTCATTACCTGTAATTATTCTGCTCAGTATCGTGTCGTCGTTCATCGGAACTATTATCAGCCTGTTCATCAGTTCTGCTCTCTACACTTGGGTCGGTAAATGGCTTGGAGGTAAAGGGAATTTCAAGGATATGGTGCAAATGTCGCCTATCGCTTCGATTCCGATGATTTGGATGATGCCGATCAACTTACTACTAGTCATTATTTTCGGTAAGAATTTATTTGTTGATATGATGAACAACGCTGATGCTGATGTATTTGGAACTTTGTCTACCACGCTGATGATCACTAATTTCCTCACATTTTCTCTAGGTATTTTCAGCACGGTGATCTTGTCCAAAGGTATTGGGATTGTGCACCACTTTTCTTCTTGGCGCGGATTTGGCACGATTATGATTGTTGTCGGATTCTTTGTAGTTTTGCTGATTCCAATTGTTTTGTTACTGATATTCGCTCTATTTGCCAACACATTCTAAAAAAACAAAAAACTGAAGACGACTCCACCTCTGGAATTGTCTTCAGTGTAATGCAAAGCTTAATAGGCTTTGCATTTTTTATTTATTGACCATTTTCATAAACTCTCTCATTAAACCCGGAAGATCTGGCCAAGCATGTCCTGACACTAGATTTCCTTCCGTATGAAGATCTTTTTCAATATATGTGGCACCAGATGCTGTAACGTCTGGCTTACACGCGATATATGCCGTATATTCTCGGCCTTTCATTAAATCTGGAATGACAGATAACACCTGTGCAGCATGGCAAACTGCCGCCACTGGTTTATTTTCTTCAAAGAAGTGCCGGACAATAGCTGGTAATGATTCGTCTAGACGAATATATTCCGGTGCACGTCCACCTGGAATAATGAGCGCATCATAGTCTGCAGGATTGACATCTTTGAAGGCAATATGTGAATCCAAACCATACGCTGGTTTTTCAACATATGTTTCCATTCCATCGATGAAGTCATGGGTAACGGTATATAATTTCTTTACCGATGGCGAAGCAATAGTCGTATCAAATCCTTCTTCCAAACAACGATAGTACGGATAGAAAATTTCCAGTGCTTCTACGGCATCTCCGCCAAGAATTAATACTTTTTTACTCATATGCAGATCCTCTCCCTATTCTGAAATGTATGACTACTGTACTTCATTCGACAATTTACTAATGAATCCTCTTTCTTTCAATGAGATTCTCTTCTTTATGTATGGTTATCTCAAATTAAACCATATTATGATGAGGAGGGATTTCTATGGATAAAGATATACGTCATTTGTTTCATAAAGGAACGATCAACGAAGAAATGGGAATGGAGTTTGAAGCCACTGCCGAAGAAGTTTCACGCGCTCGTGAAAATGCAAGCGGTAAAGAGTATCGGGATGCTTTGAAAAAAGTCTATCGCGCAACAGAGGATAAAAGAAAATAATTAGTAAAAAACCCCAACAGGTTGAACTGTTGGGATTTTTCACATCTTACTATACGAATTCCTTTGCCTTCTACGTATCATATATTGCTCAATAATGATCGCAAGGATCGTTCCTGTAATCAATCCGTTAGATAGTGTTGAAGCTACCACGGCAGGAAGTTGTGACAGGCTTTCTGCTGGGACGAACATTGTACCTACACCTACCATCAATCCAAATGCTACCGCTTGGCGCGCGCGTTCCTTTTCTGGGTCAGCATCGAGTTCATTGAATGCCATCGACACCATTTTCGTAAAGATGGCAAAAGTTACAGCGTATGCAACGGGCGCAGGCAAAGCCGCAAATATGGCCATGATACTTGGAAACAACGTGATTAACACTAGGAGTGTGCTACCAATTATAAATGGTTTAATGGACGGCATACGTGTCGTGCCAACAAACCCAGCAGATCCTGAAATCGGTACGGAACCAATGGCAGAAAAGGCACCCGCAATTAGATGGATAAATCCTGAAGCAAATGCTCCTTGGCGTAAACGATCCGGCTGAGTAATTTGAAAAGATTGCTCCAATAAATGTTCCATGACACGGATCGATGCGAGCATATTCGCTACTAGCAATAATGTGATAAAGATCGCTGTAACGAGAACACCACTGTCCAATACGGGCTTTCCATAGACGAACATTTTCGGTAGTTGGATTAGTTGATCGGATACTTTCGCGATGGTTGGTGTTTTCCCTAGCATTAAGAAAATTCCCCAGCCAAGTGCAATCGAAATCAATATGGCATATCTAGATATGGACGGCCGTTTATTAGCCATCGCAATAAAAGTGATCAATAAAACAATGAAACTTCCGAGTAAAATGACTGGATCCAAACGGTCTCCTGCTTCTTCGACACCCATCATGCCTTTAATAAAGGTTCCGCTTAATTGTAAGATTAGCAACATTAAATAAGTGAACGTGATCGCTGGTGTGAAGAGCACTTTCATTTTTGTAATAATTCCCGTGGCTGCAAGGATAATGAATAGCACTCCACTGTACAACATACCACTTTGCAATGCCTGCAGGGCGTCTGTTGACGTTGTATAAAAAATACCGACCATGCCTGCATAGACTACATAGATTCCCCACCATAAGCCTGCGGGTCCTTCGTTAATTGGCATACGATGTCCGAAAAATGCTTGGATCAGACAGGCAATACCGAGAACGAATATGGTTCGTTGCATGAATAGCGATGTGGCTATGGGGTCCATACCGAAGACGTGTGCGATCGCGATGGGGGCTGCAATAGATGATGCGATGAGAAAGACGGTCCATTGTATGCCGCCCGCTAGATATTTCATTGTAAAATTCCTCCGATAATACTTTGCAAATTAGAATCCATATAGTATACCATGTGAGATGTGTTTTTTGCTTTTTGAAATTAAACTGCGCTTTTTTGGAGTGACCGTGGCTAGAGAGGTCATAGTTTTGGACCGGGTAAGTAAGATGCGGCAAGATCATTTATTTGTCTGTTTTGAACAGAGCTACTCGTTTGACTGCCTATAGAGTGTAATGCTTATTGGCCCCACTGCGGGGTAGGCCGTGGCCATGAGACAACTGACAGCACTATCGCCAGCTGGCTCCTGGCTGGAGGCAATCCCCACTTGCCTACGCGGGTCGAGAAAGCAGACACGTACTAACTTCAGTACCCAACAACTAGTCGAGCAACGCCTCCAACAATAACTGACCAAAACGCGCAGCGCAACTAAAAAAGACCGTCGCAAGAAGCAGTAAATCACTACTTCCCAGAGATGATCCTTAAGCAATTCTGATTATTTTCCTATAGGCTGCAACGTAAGTACACGACCGTCGGGAACATTTTGGCTCATCAGTGTTTCGTGGTATTGGCCACTTGCCCAGTCCTCTGCTTGGTCGTGGAACCATTTGGATTTTAAGTGTCCGCTTTGACCAGGTCCGACGACGTGATATGTCTTGGTTAAATCGTCTAGATCAGCAACGAAACGCCATGATGCGCCGTGGTTGACAGAGCCGTCATCTTTGAAGGCGGCGGCTTGTACTGTGATATTGGATCCGCCGATTGGTTGCTTTTCAGGATTTAATAGTTTTGCGAGTATGGGTGATGCACTTGCAAGTGGGTGAGGGAATGTTAGTTGGTGATAGTCGCCCCATGCCCATTTTTGTTGCTTGTCACCGAAGTCATTGGCGATGTTTTTCATTGCGTTGCTAAATGAATCGTACACCCATTGATCGATGCCTTGTTTTTCTTCTAACCAGACGCTTTCTTCTCCGCTATATCCTTTACGCAGAAGTTCGTCTGTAATCTGATTTTTGCCCGGCATTAGTTCATAGACATCCGCCGGCATTTCTTCACGGAACATATCAATTTGCAATTGTTTCATCCACTTATGGAAAATTAGCGGAGCACTACTATCTTTTGAATCCACTTGATCCCATTCTTTTAACGTATTCAATACTTCTTTATATTCACCTGATTGGTCTTCGTTCTCTACTGATCCAATCATGGAATGAAGGAATTCTGCTGCATAGAGATTTTTTTGGTCCATTTGCAGTTTCATCATGTCTTCCACTGTGAAGTTATCGCCTTCTCGCAGCACTTCCACAATCCGTTGGAAGCGGTATGGCTGTGCCCAGAACTTCGTGATGTGATATGGATACTCTTCATCGACCACTTCATTATTTGCTGTGGCGATAAAACCTTCTTCAGGATTCACCACACGTGGTAGTTCATCATATGGAATATAGCCTTTCCAACCATAGTCAGAAGAATCTCCTGGCACCGCCAATTGTGCGTCACCTTGTTTACGGATGGGAATGCGACCGTTTGCTTTATACGCGATTGTGCCATCCTTGGAAGCAAAGACGAAATTCTGTGCAGGTGCGTGAAACTTCTCTAATGCTTTCTCAAAACCTTCCCAATCTGATGATTTGTTCATCTCCATAATCGCTTCAAGTTCAAGTGTGGGCTCGAGTGCCGTCCACTGCATGGAGAATAATGCATCGGGATCTTCCTCTTTGTACATAACGTCTGAAATGATCGGCCCGTGTTTCGTGACGATTACTTTATATGGAATGTCTTCGGCCCCTTTAACTTTAATCGTCTCATTACGTACTTCTGCCTGCTCCCACTTTCCATCATAACGGAATTGAGCTTTTTTACTTGGATGTGGGACTTCAATGTAAAGATCTTGCACATCTGGACCAACGTTCGTAACACCCCAGGCGATTTCTTCATTATTCCCCAAAATGATTCCTGGAATTCCTGCAAAAATTACACCTTCAACATTTTGTTCAGGGGATTGTAAATGCATCTGATACCAAATAGACGGAGTACTCAGTCCTAAATGCGGGTCATCAGCGAGTAATGGTTTACCGGAAGCGGTCTTCTCACCTGATACAACCCAGTTGTTACTTCCATTGAATTCAGGCGGTGAAAGTTCCGGTAGAAAACGTCCCGCCACTGCCACGTTATGTTCTTTATTAGCCGTCATGATCGATTCTGCGTTTTCGGGATACGTCAGAAATAAATCTTTTATTTTCTCTTCAGGAAACGCATTAATCGCCCAGTGGCGGAATGCTTGCGGTTGCCATCTACCTCCCAAGTCATAAGCCATATACTTCCCGATGGTTAATGAATCGATAGGCGTCCACTCTTCAGGCTCATATCCAAGAAGCGAAAATTCGTAGGACAATTTCTTTTCAGATGTAGCTTCCTCAATGAATGCATTGACCCCTTCTGCATACCAGCCAAGCACCGCTTTCGCATGTTCTCCATATCCTTCATATGAAGCTTCCGCTGCATTTCGCAGACTGAATGTACGGAATAACTTATCCGTATCAACTGCCTTGTCACCGATGACTTCAGCTAGACGACCACTCGCCTGCCTGCGTGCTAGATCCATTTGGAATAAACGGTCTTGCGCTTGCACATAACCTTGCGCTCGGTACAGGTCTTCATCCGAAGCGGCATTGATATGCGGAACCCCATTGTGATCCCGTGTAATAACTACTTCTTGATCGACGAATGAGACTTGATGCTCTCCTGCTATCAATGGTTTCGACTTTGTTATGTAAGCGTTTGCAAATATAGCAACAAGAACCACTACAATTGATAGTATACTAAGTGTCCACAGCGTAATTTTCTTGAATCTCCCCATGTTAATCCCCCTCTTTAGAACTTAGTATACTATTAATATTCTGAAATTACTTTAATTATTATTCTTTAGTGCAGCCACATAATAATAAGTTGTAAATAAATTGGAGAGACGCGTCCCCCGTTTAAGCTTCAATCCGCTCTCACCGTATAGTAATTTTGATCTTACTCTAAGATCAAAAACACAAAAAAGAATGTCCCTTGAAGTCACGGACCTCTGGGACATCCTTTTATGGCACTACTTAGCGGGATTCGAAGATCTTTTGGATGACGTGATTATTGTTCGATTTTCCAAAGTTTTTGTGAATACAGCTTTCGGGCTTTTCACGCAAGATGGATGAGAAGCTTTTGGCCAGTTCCGCTTCCCCTGCCACATGCACTTCTTTCCATCCGCGCTTCTTTTTCATATTACCGACCACAGCGCCCATGTCTTTATAAAAACGATCTAGATTCTCTTTTAAGCGCTGATCAAATCCGTCTGTATGTCCTCCTACTCCCCGCTGTATGGAAGACTTGATGTCTTTTTGTTCTTTCCAGACATCGAGACCCGAATCAAATTCATACACTGTTTCGTCATGAACTCTCCCCATTGCTGTATCCAAAATCCGGACATTGCTGTAACTCGGGAGTATAATTCCCGCTTCTGGATATGCTTGTAACATATACTCCAATTCATTTGTCATCGCTTGATTTTCCCAATGAAAGCTCGTCTTTACTGCCACTTGAACATAATGAACAGACCAAATTTCAGGATCTGCTGCTGCAAAAATGATAGCACCTTTCGCCAAATCATTTTGCTTATCTTCAATTTCCTTCATTACTCGGTCTTTCAAAGAACGAAATGCAGTCAACTCTTTTTCATCTCCGGATGCGACGAGATATTCATCAATCCTTTTCAATCCTGATTTCAAATGAATTCTCCACGCAGCTTGCTGTTGGTCAGGATCAGCAGGGTTCGTGTTTAAGTATACGGACAGCACACATCGATCATCACAGTGAAATGCTTTCAACTTTTTCAACTCTTCACTAATACCCATCCAATCATCCTCCTTATTCCCTCAGCTGTAGCATGCCCGCTGAAATGAATATTACAAGGTAATTAGAGCTGTGAATTTTTTCAAGTAGAAAAGAAGTGCATCCTCATACGAGTAACACAACGCCTTTACTGTTTAACTAGTTATACTTTTTCCCTGTCTTTTGGATAATATTAATGCTACAACGATGATAATTGCAACTGATAAGAAAATCGTATACACACTACCTGTTATCCCCGCTACTATAAATCCTATGAATGCGGCAACAGCATTCAATAAAGCATAAGGGAACTGTGTTTTAACATGATCAATGTGGTCTGCACCAGCACCGGTCGAGGATAAAATGGTTGTATCGGAAATTGGAGAACAGTGATCTCCAAAAATCCCTCCAGATAACACTGCTCCAATACAAACGAGGAGATGTGCATCCAACGCAACTGCCATCGGAATAGCAATCGGAAGCATGATAGCGAACGTTCCCCATGAAGTACCAGATGCAATCGCCATGATGGCACCTACAACAAATAATATTGCAGGTATGATGAATGCCGGTATATTCCCTTTCATCACTTCTACGATATAATTTGCCGTACCCATTTCACCTATGACTTGACCAAGTGCCCATGCAAGCACAAGCGTTGTCGCGACATAGACCATTTTTTGCATGCCCATTGTATAAATATCAACTGATTCGCCAAACTTTTTGACTTTGAAAATTAGCATCAGCAATACAATTGTAATTGCAGCAAATAAATAGGCCGTACTCAGTGATACACGAAAATCTCCACCTGGTACTGGTTCGAACGGAAAGCCGTAAGAAACAAGCAAACTGAATAAGGTAACAAATAATACAAGCAGTGGTAACCACACTAAGATTGCACGGCTTCCAGTCGTATATTCCTCAGTGACTTCTGGTTTACGCAAAGGCTTTGATTCAGGCCAATATAGCTGACCAGTTTCACGTACACGTCGTTCTGCTTTCGCCATTGGTCCAAAATCAAGTTTTGTTAGAGCGATCACTGGAACTAAAAGAACAGCTAAGATGGCATAGAACTGGAACGGGATCACAGCAACTAATGTACTAAATTCAGAATCTGTAATATTAAGCTTATCGAATTCCGCACGAATTAATCCCATAATATAAACTCCCCATCCGATGAACGGAATTAAAACCGCCACTGGTGAAGACGTAGAATCAATGATCCACGCAAGTTTTTCACGCGAAATCTTTGCCTTGTCAAAAACCTTTTCAAATACTGGCCCCACAATTAAAGGTGTTCCCAAGTCTGAAAAGAAAATGATGATTCCACCGAACCACGCACCGAGTTGCGCTCTAGCTCGCGTAGTGAAAAGTTTCGCCGAAGATGTAGCAAGTGCTGCACCGCCACCTGACTTTTCCATTAGTGCAACAAATCCCCCAATGAAAAATAGAAGGACTAATACAGCTGCATTATAACCGTCAGTTAATTGCGGAAATAAATATTCTCCTATCGTAGAAGTAGTAGCGGTCAGCGGATTACCGCCAACTATGAGAAGCACGCCAATAAAGACACCTGAGAATAAAGCAATGATGACATTCTTCGAGATGATCGCTAAGACAACCGCGACTACTGGTGGTATAAGCGATAGTATTCCCATATGGTCCATAAATATTTTCTCCTCAGTTTATGTAATAGTCTGCATATACAAAAAATTCGCAGACTATTTTATTATAAATAATGAAGCGATAGATAGCAACGCTTTATCAAAAATTCCCAGTTCGCAAAAAACGTGCAGTTAATTCAGCTACATCTTTCTGATGATGGATTTCTTTATGTCCATACGGCAACGTAATAAAATCAGCTAGTCCCGGATAATACACTGAATCCAACTCTACTCGTCCATCATTTTCCCCTTGGAGTAACTTTCCAAGCCATAAATGATTTCGGGTTCCCGCGATTGCGCCAATTGAAAAGGGTGTTATATCCGGCAAATTCAGCTGCTCAATATACGTAGCGTTCAATGAACGTAATGTTCTATAGTACTCAGTGTACCCAGTAATTTTACTCGCCACGTGCGCGAGCTGACTTCCTCGATTTGGCGTGGCAATTTGCACACAGTGACCAATTGAATCTTTCCATTGTGTTTCCTGCAATACTTTTCGAATAAGTAGACCGCCTGTACTGTGACCGACTAAATGAATAGGTGCATCTATTTGTGAAATCATATGGGATAGGTGTTTTTCTACAAGAAAAAAAGAATGATCAAATTCAAGATAGGTTAACGGTAAGTCGAGTGATCTGCACTGAAAACCGTGAAATTCTAAATAAGTAGACAACGTCTGCATATCACGTGAGTTTTTATTAAAACCATGAAGTAAAAGAACCCGTTCTTCCATGCGATCACTCCTTTATCATTACTTACCTGATTCGATTTTCTCTATAAGCTCCTTCGTTTGTTGATTTAGCTCTACTACATCGACTTTCTCTTGTTGAATATCTTCCACTCCATACTGTTGCTTCAGCAGTAAAATCCGCTCGACACTTTGATTGATTCGTCGTTCTGTAATTACTCCTTCATTTAGAGCATCTTGTAATGCAGTGAGTAGCTCGTTTACTGGAGTATATCTATGCCCAACGAGCAAAATATCACTACCTGCTACAATAGATTGGATTGCCACCTCTCCAATCGAATAGTTCTTTTCGATAGCTCCCATGACCAAGTCATCTGTAATAACTACACCGTCAAATTGTAATTCATCACGCAATAAGTCTTGAATGATTATTTTTGAAAATGAGGCAGGTGTTTTCGGATCATATGCCTCTACAAGTAAGTGTCCGACCATTACCGCATTGACGCGGCCCTCAATCGCCTGTTTAAAAGGAAGCAGTTCTACATTCTTTAAGCGCTCCTTATTATGTGTGATCACAGGCAAATTAATATGCGAGTCTACACTTGTATCACCATGTCCTGGAAAGTGTTTGACGACAGGTATGACATGTTGCGACGCCATACCATTCACTTGCTGGATTCCTGCTTTACTGACTAGCTGTGCATCATTACCATAGGAACGGTCACCAATCACTGGATTATTCGGATTGCTATCCACGTCAAGAACAGGTGCAAAATTCATATTCAATCCAAACGCACTCATTTTGCGGCCAATTAACTCGCCAACATCATATGCATATTTACCGTTTTTAGCATTCCCTAATTCACGATTAGAAGGAGTTTTTACAAGTCCCTTTGGCAAACGGGTAACACGTCCTCCTTCTTCGTCTGCACTAATAAATAACGGTGTTTTTGCATTAGTATTTGCTTGTTTTAAATCATTAATCAAACTAAGCGACTGCGAAACAGACACAAAATTACGGGTAAATAAAATGATGCCACCGACATGTCTGTCTTGGATAAATGTCTTCGCCACTGAATCCAGCTGCGGACCTCGCACACCCATCAGAATCAACTGACCGAGCTTTTCATCTAATTGCATTCCCTCTATGACAGCCTGAATTTCAGCACTTGGCTTATGGAGAACAGCAACTTCTGCGATAGATGCATCGTTTTCTGAAGAGGAAAACAGCAAGGTTAATTGATATTCATCATTCAATTTATAAACAAAAGCCGTTTGCTCATCTAGTTGTCCTAGTTTGTCTGGAGCTCCTAGTATTTCTCTAGTTTGCGACTGCTTTACATCATCGAGGTTTGATTCCACTGTACGCAATTTATAGACCAAATTATTTTCTGTCAAACCAAGCTTCAACTGTTCTTTTTCATAAACCGCATAGGTTCCTTTATTATCACGTTCTACTTTATCTGCTTCCCCCAACTGATCTTGAACTTGTTGAAAAGTAGTTTCTCCTGCTTGCCACTGTTGGTTGGGCAGCCTTCCTGTTTTAGCGGCATCGTGAATCGTAATCAACGCTTGTTTGTTCTGCTTATTTCGTATTTCTAATTGTTTAGCTTTTTCATCCTGTTCGTTCTCTTGATTTGAACACCCTGTTGCTATTATAAAAAAGGCACCGACGACGAGTAATAGTACGATTCTAGATACTTTCCGCATAGTTCCACCTCTTCTTTTAGTCATGATAACATTTTACAGATATCTATTGATGTCGTCAGCTGTCGTATAAAATTTCGGATTTTGTCCATTCTAGTCAGTAGGAGGTGGACGAACATGACGAATAAAAATAACAAAAAAACCATGAATGAACGGACACACAACCCATTGGATACGTATCAGAATAAAAACAAAGAAGCCAGTAATAGTAATAATCAACGTCCGGAAGGTCATTCAGTAGAAGAATTTTCTGCTGAGTTTGGATCTAGACCCAAAAATAAGAAGAAGAAAAAATAAAACAACTGCCGTGTTCTGATCTTCAGAATGACGGCAGTTGTTTTATTTTATCCCTCTTCATTTACCTCAAAATGACGTCTTCCATACCAGTTCCCTACTTTATTGTATGCCGAGGCAAGTACTTGCTGGAATAGCATACCGAAAACGACAGGCATGACGACTTTCGCCGGGAAAAACGTTGTCGCGATGACAACACCAGTCGCAATATTTCGCATGCCGCCCACAAACATGAATGTGGTAGCAATTACTGGGTCTTTCCATAGTACATGCGCAATCCATAAGGCGATTGCATAGCCCGTTAACGCTATGAATAGTACAAGAGCAATAATGCCGATCAGTTCCAAAGAAACCTTCTGAACATAAGGCGCTACTGCACTACCATTGATCGCAACAATCGCAAACAGACTTAATTTAGAGAAGGGAGCTAAAAAGGGGCCCCATTTCTTTTGGATGCTTCCCTTTGATAGTTCATTTAACGTAATACCTAGTATTGTAGGAAGTACAATCATCCACAGTAAATTTAAGATTAGTGACATCGTATCAATTGTTACGCTTTCTCCTACGACGAAATACAGAATAGCCGGTAAAATGATAGGTGCCAGTAATGTATCAATCAATATGATAGATAAGCACAGAGGTAGATTGCCCTTCGATATGGTTACCCAAATCACACTCGTAACCCCCGTCGGAATAGCTACTGCCAATACAAAACCTACCGTCAGTAAATGATCATCAAAAAAGACTGTGGATAAAAAGTAAGCCCATGCAGGCATTACTATATGCAGAAAAGCGATGCTTACGAGCACTACGGCAGGATACTTCCTTACCATACGCACTTCTTTGACATTCATGCCAAGACTGCCTACAAACGTCATAAAGGCAAACAACCAGGAGACGATAAATAATAACTGCTCCCCTACTTGATGAAACAATACACCGATCACTAAGCTAAGTGGTGTTAATATGGCAATCCATCGTTGTAAAAAAATATTTAAATTACTAAACATATAATTCCCTTCTTTACTAGCCTGACGTCATGGTTGATATAGTCGTATTCTAGCATAGTAGATTGTGTGAGAATTAATAATCTAACTAACAAATATAATGGATGCATAAAAAACCCGCAGCAGTACATCGCTACGGGTTTTTTATGACGACATTATTTTGTGTATGAAAGAACTGCATATTTGCTGAAGTTCTTCATCGCGTCAGTCGCTTCTGCTTTCTCAGCATATTCAAAAATACGTACGTTCGCTTGGTCGAACAAAGTAATTACCCACATGTTTGTCAATCTCCTTTTAATTTGTATTCATTTATCACCAGTAAAGCATCGCTTAGTATGTGTATGTTAGAACTGCGTAATTGTTAAAGTTCTTCAATGCTTTTGTTGCTTCTGCCTTCTCAGCATATTCAAAGATCCTTACGTTTGCTTGATCAAATAATGTAATAACCCACATGTTTGTCAGTCTCCTTTTAATTTGTATTCATTTATCAATAGTAAAGCCAACACTTAGTATGTGTATGTTAGAACTGCGTAATTGTTAAAGTTTTTCATTGCATTTGTCGCTTCGGCCTTTTCAGCATATTCAAAGATTCTTACGTTTGCTTCGTCAAACAATGTGATAACCCACATGCTGTGTAGTCTCCCTTTTGTTTGGCAGCATAGTTCCTTGAATGGAATCTGCTAACCAATTTCTTTTGTTACTCTTATCATACTCTGTTCTACAACAAAAGAAACCGATATGTGAAGTTTTTCACAAATCATTTAAAGTCAAAACGCTTACATATGTCGTAATTGTGTCTGCAAACGTTTTCTTAACAACGAATTAGAAATTATGCATCATTTTATAAATTTAATTTAATTTTTTCATCAACATAAAATTACATCCTTCGACAGGGACCGTGAACTAGCATCTCCAATTATATAAGTTCCAATTCAATTTACATGTAAAAAACCGTAGCGAAGTGCGCTACGGTTTAGGTAATAACTGCTTATCTTGTGTAAGTAAGAACGGCATATTTACTAAAATTCTTCATTGCATTCAAAGCTTCTACCTTCTCAGCATACTCAAATATTCGTACGTTCGCTTGATCAAATAAAGTAATTACCCACATGTTTGTCCATCTCCCTTTGACTTTCTTTTATATCGTTCATTATTATTAGCTATGTGTATGTTCAGTGCTTCTTATTTTGTATAGGATAAAACAGCGTACTCATTGAATTTCTCCATGGCAGTGGTAGCTTCTATTCTCTCTGCATATTCAAAGATCCGTACATTTTCTGTTTCGAACAAAGTGATAACCCACATATTATTCAATCTCCTTTAGTTGTATGTTGATTCACTAGGCGAGAATCTATAATCAACTTCTCTTGTTACCCTTAGTATACTATCCTTTTCAATTGGTTTGGCCGCATTGTGAATACCTTCACAATTCATTCAAGGTTGAACCGCTTACATATGACTACTTTGTGAATTCTAGTCACAATAAGTTTAGCTGTTTACTCATTTTTCTTTTAAACACAAATTAGAGTTCCATACATATACTATGATGAAAATATAAAGAGAGGGATGAGTGTTATCCAACAACCTGTTTCAAATTTCATATTAGCGTGTTGGTATCAGCCGATGTATGTATGGCCTTGTTTCCATATGTATCCTTCACAGCAAATGAATCAGTCTGAATTTCATTCTGTACTACCACACCATAGTCAAACAGATTATGGTCCTATGCCTTTCACGATTAATATAGAAGAGGCAACAAAAAGGAACCAAACATTTCGCACCGCGTTATGGACAGGTGACCATTTGCAACTCACACTTATGAGTATTGCACCGGGAGAGGATATTGGTTTAGAGAAACATCCCTATGTTGATCAATTTATTAGGCTTGAGGAAGGGCAAGGAGTGGTTCAGATGGGACGTAGAAAAGATCAAGTAGATTTCGAGCGGCACGTTCAGGATGATGATATTATTATTATTCCAGCTGGGTCCTGGCATAATTTAATAAACACCGGTACTGTGCCCATCAAATTGTATTCTATTTATGCACCGCCAAATCATTCCCACGGTACGGTACACGAAACGAAGGCTATAGCGGATGAAATGGAGTCCACACATACTACTCACAATACGGATATATAGTTATCTGAAATCACTATGATTATGATAGTAAAAGTTAAAAAGACAAGACACCCATTTACACGGCGTCTTGTCTTTGTCATTTCTATTTATAGTGTAAAATTTTTCATAAAAATAATAAGGCTAAGCTAACTACGATAGAAATTGAGAGCGCAATTTTACTTAACAACACAAGCTCTTCACTTCTGAACTTAATAACAACTGCCAATATAGCTACTATCCCCATTACGACGGCTAGTGTTCTTTGAATTGCGAAGTTTGAAGGAAAAGTTGTAAACGCTAGGTACGATAAAAGCAGGCCAAATAACATATTGATTATAATTATACTGTTATTGGATTTACTTTTATATAATACGACTTGAATTCCTATCGCTAGGACTATTAAAACTATATACATGATTTCCAATATGCCTAATGCCATATGAGTTCACTCCTTCTTATTAAAATTAACTAATTCAGTAATTGTAACATGAAGTCGATACTTAGTATATTTCTTCATTAACTGTTGCGCTATTAATTCAAATTCCGCATCGGTTCTATGATGTCCACATTTTTATGAGTGTATTCATCTGAATCACGTCGGACATATTAATTTTTATAAAATTTCCGGAGATTATAGGATGCCTCTTAAGGTAGAAAATAAGAAGATAAGAGAAAGTATTGGTCTAATTTTAAATTATAACAGTATACTTATATATATCTGAATAATACTAGTATTCAAATAACAAAACCATCTGATAATATTATTTTTCATCTTATAATTTCTACATTTAGTCATGTATAAAAAATACCCATGACTCTAAACTGGCTTAGAGACTGAGCATTAGACACTTTTTTATCTCTCCACTTCCAACCAAGCAACGCACTCCACATGCGACGAGTTGATAGTGTATACAAGTCTATCAGTATATTGGAGTAGCACTTGCCTAGATTTAAAATATTAAAAATGGAACCCCCTTTAATAGGATGTCTATTAAGAAAACAGTACCGGCCTATAGGAAGGTAGGGATTGTTTCCAAAGTCAAATATAAATAGTTGTTGTTTCGGTATCGAACTTTGGATTTTTCCGTTAGACTTTTCAGATTTAAACATTGGTAATTGAATCGGCGGGAGTCGAACCCGCTTCCAGAGGCTCTAAATATTTAAGTGTCTACGCGTATAAAAAACGTAGCCAGAAAAGACTCGGTTATTTATCACCGTCATCTTTTCCAGCTACGTATTGTAAAAGTGCTTAGTGGCGCAATTTAAGCATCAGTTTTATGTCCATTTTTACGGGGCTTGACCACATGTACATAAAAATCAATATATAGAAACTGTCTCTCGTGAAATTAGAGTTTAAATTGCAGCACCATTCCGTTCAGTTTCTCGGCTAGTTCGGCAAGTTGTCTGGAACTTCCTGCTACTTCTTCCATCGAACTGCTTGTTTGTTGTGAGGAGGCAGAGGTTTGTTCTACTCCCGCGGATGATTCTTCAGAAATTGCTGCAATTTCCTCAATGGATCCTCTCATCTTCTGACTGTTTCCTGCAATCTCAGATAAGTTTTCCGTGACGGTATGAATATGCCTAACCATTTCTGTCACAGCATTACTAATTCCATTGAATGTCTCAGTCGTATTATTTATTTGATTCGTGCCTTTTTCTACTTCTTCATAACCCTCTAGCAATGATCCTGCTACAGAACTTGATTCATTTTGGATACTCGTTACGTTGTCTGTTATATCCGTTACAGACACAGTCACCTGTTCTGCAAGTTTTTTCACTTCCTCTGCTACAACAGCAAAACCTTTTCCATGTTCACCTGCTCTTGCTGCTTCAATTGCGGCATTTAAGGCCAACAGATTCGTTTGATTAGCAATATCCTTTATCACGACAACCAACTTGGATATTTCTTGGGATTGTGCATCCAATCCTTGGATTTTCTGAACTGCTTCCTTCACAATTTGGTCAATCTTAGCCATTTGTTCATTCGAAGACTCCATTAATTGACTACCTTCTGAAGTCATAGAAAGCACTTCACTTGAAGCGCGTTGAATATGTTCACCTTTTTCATTCGCCTCTTCGACTTTACTTGTAAAGGACTCCATCATAACAGCCAGTTCACTTGCACTCCTAGCCTCCCCTTCGACACCGACAGCCAACTCTTGCATCGTAACTGCAATTTGATGCGCAGCTGCATTCACCTCATCCGCTGACTGGATTAATTCTTCACTTTGACCTGTTACGGAATCGGAAACTATATTGATTTGATTTAATAACTGACGCGTATTGTTGCTCATTTCATTTGTCGCATTGATAAGTTGAGCGATTTCGTCTCTAGTTCGTGTTCCAAGCATTTCTCCACTTAAATCCCCTTTTGCTATTTCATCCATTCGATCCCTCACCATTGTTATCGGTTTGGTTATCATATTTGCAGTCAGAAGAGCAGCAGCTACGCTAAGTACAATCACTAAAATGGTGACGATTGCAACAATACGAAGTGTTGCTTCTCCCCCAGCAATAATTTCTTGCTCAATCTTATTGATAGTTGTTTGGCTGTCTTCAGCCATTTTTTCATAACCGGCCATGATCTCACGAACCATAACGGCAGCTGCATCCAAATTTTGAATCGCTACCTCTGTGTTCCCTTTATCATACTCGTCAAAGACGTCTGAAGCAATCTTCGTCCGCCAAGCAATCGTCTGTTCAATAAGCTGATTGAATTCCTCTGTGGCACCAATCTCCTTTACTATATCCCCATAGTACTCCCCTTGTTCCGTATATTCGTTGAAGCGATCTTTGTAGTCCCCTCCGAATAATACATACCCACGAGCAGTCCCTATCCGATTTGCCATTGATAATGCCAATTGATCGTTGGCAATTAACAGTGGAAGCTCTTTCTCTACAATATTTCTCGCTTCTTTATTGCTCTTCATAATTACTGAAATGTTATAAACACCCAATAGAATGACTAATAAAATAACAAGTGAAAACGCGAATAACAATTTAATTTTGATACTTTTGAAGTTAAACATTTTCTCCAATCCTCTTCTCCGATTTTTTCATATCATGTCTTCTACTAACTTTATTAATATCGGATTATTTTGCCTGGTTTGAAGTGATAAAATGCCTTTCGTTTATTACCAATTATCCACTCGGGGTACATGAGTGACTGTCACTTAAAAATAATTTCAGGTCTCCCTAAATTATGTTCATTTTATATAGGAAATGAATTCTTCATTGTGCCCGATTTGCACTGTGCAATGCTATTTAACTTCGTTTTTTACGGTCAATTACTTTTTCGCCTCGAAAGAAAACTTTACTTATACTTTCAACACTTGTAATTTCTAAACCTGGAATACCTTCTGCTACTAGGAAGTTGGCATCCAATCCTTGCTCTAATCTTCCAAAACTATTTTCCCGGCCTAATAATGCTGCTGGATTTGCAGTAAGTAATGCCAAAATTTCATTTTCACCGTAGTTATTTTCTTTTAACAGGTTCATGGCAGGATGGGCAATTAACATTAATACATCAGGCCCCCTCAATGTCTGATCCTTAAATGGCAGCCAAGTATTTCCTTGATATGGCGGTAAATAAGCATCTGTTGAAATTGAGACAGTAATATTATTATTCACTAGTCTAAGAACTTCTTCTGGAGAATTAGGAGGCAAATGAGTTCCACCCATGGGGGTAGCAACTATTTCCACATGTTGTTTTGAAGCCTGTTCTATTAACTCATCCGTGATGCCATGTGCATGGTGCAAAACATCCACTTCGGCATCTAGTGCCATTTTTATACTATACTCACCAGCTACATGAACACCAACCCGCTTTCCACACTGATGGTATATTTCTACAATCCGTTTTAATTCCTCTAACGTATAAATGACTTCTCCTGCCCTTGGTACTTCATCTACAGTAAAGTTTGCCGGTGTTGCATTAATAAATATGTTTTCGCCTGGATAGTCACTTGCTTGCGCAATCATTTGTACCACATTCGGGTCAATTAAATCTGCTTTCTCGACGATTTTTGAATGAGTAACTGCCGTGAAATGAGCTAGCTTTTCGAAGCCAATCGATATGCTTGTCGTTGCAAAAGAAACATCCAACGGCATATTTAAAACAGCCTTCCGGTAATCGTTAATAGAAAAATCAAAGTGTGGATGTCCACATATTTGTTCTCCCACTGCTGTTATTCCTGATGATAGAGTATCTAAAAGAAGTGCTTTACCTACATCAAAATGATCAATTGGTAGGTCAGGATATAGTGAAGATGGTGCAAACTCTAGTAGATGAGTGTGGCAATCAACTAAAGAGGGCGTAATGACGTAAGCCGAGTAATCAATAACAAAGAAACTTGGATACCGTTTTTGAAGCTTCCTCCAATTTCCTAAATCTAAAATTTTCCCATTTAAAACTACCAAAGCCCCGTTTTCAATCGTCCCTAACCTGCTGACAGTAACAATCTTTTTCCCTTTTATGATATAACCAGCACTCTCCATCTAGTTCACCAAAAACGGCGTTAAGAAGACCGCCAATGCCCAAGTAGTTGCGAATCGAAGGATCAAGCCTATCAATGCGGCTTTTAAAGCTTCTTTTTCGTTGAGATTGGATGTTTCTACCCAAGTTACAGGTACCTGACCAAAGATAACGGATAAGGGTAAACCAGAGTTTGCCAATACAAACGCTCCTACAATCAATTGGGGATCTACTGTACTTGGTAACTCTGCAAGTTGAGCAACCGCCAGCGTAGGTGCTGCAAGTATTGAAATAATTCCCTTTGTAGGCTCAATACTCATAAATGCTAAGACAGTTGATAAAGATGCTTCAATAGCCCCCCAAACACCAAAAAACTTTAAAGCTCCTATAAAGAAAAACACAGCTGCAACTGCTGGAATTATGATTAATAAAAGAAGCTCTACACCTTCTTTTGCCGAGGTAAAGATTGTTTGAAGAAATCTCGTTTTCGGGGTGAAACGAGGCAAATATTCTAATTCGATTCCTTTTGTATCTCGATAAATCGTTTTTGACAAAATAAATGGGACTACTATAATAGGGAGGAATATTGAGAAAATCACAAGTGGAAATGCATGAATACCATATATTGACAAAGCGATTAGTCCTAACACTAATGTCGCAAAAGATTGAGGTGATTGAATCATTGTCGCTATGGCAATTTTCTGCTCATCTTTAGTAGCTTTAGCTTTGACAAGAATCGGTCCTGAAATTTTTCCTGCTGCATTAATATCACCAAGGATATTATAAACACTGGGGATCATAACAGATGGGTTTATTTTCAGCCATTTCATAACTGGAACAAATAGTCTGATTAAGCCATCAGTAAAACCTAACCGTTCCAATAATCGCCCAAAAATAACACTAACGATAATGGCAATGCCTACTTCGCTTGTTAAAAATACATCTACTACGATTGGTTTAACTTCTTCAATTATTATGTTAAAGAAATTGGCAAGTAAATTAGGAGCAAATAATAAAATAATCAATGAGAGTAACACTAACAAGATCCCAATTTTTTCAATAACATACCATTTAGATCTCGAGGACTTAACTTTAGTAGATGCTTGTTTGTTCTTCATATCATGCCCTCCTGCCGTTTTACTAATTTATGTGCAAATGCAACAGTTTGTGTTTGTCTAAGTAAAGAGCACCTGCGTGACAAACAAATAAGTACGTATAACCACTTGTCCACGTTCTATTTAACAATCATCTTCATAAAATGAATATATACCAATACTCATCTTAAATAAGGGGATTAGAATATGTATGCCATTCATTATCGTGAAAACAAAATTGAGGTACTCAATGTAGCATCACGGATAATTCCAGCCGTGGATGAAAAAGTAAGGATAAAAGGGCGAAATGGAAAAATCATAAGTGTTGAGAAGATAGGAGAGACTAAGTATTTTGTGAATGTCGAGTTTGAAAAGATTGTTGAAAAAAGCAATACAAACTTTAGAAGTATTGGTATGAAAAGAAAATGACTTTCTATTGATCAGTGCATAGTGAGAATTCAAAATGCCTGTGCAACATTGAATTCAATGTTGCACAGGCATTATTTATTAATCGTTGCTGATCATCCACAATATTACATTCTGTATTCAATACCTTCTTATTATGCATTATAGGTAACAACAAAAAGCGTGTTTGTAGACTTTGCACTTCATCTATATGAACGTTGATATAATGACAAAGCTAATTTCATTCCAGCTAATCTCTTAAATATTCTTTATATTAATTCTTATTGAACTAAGGTCATCAGTAAATCCCCCGAATCGTTCGTCCGAGGGAAACATAAAACACACTTTACTATTCAACTGAAAACCGATAAATCTAACGCTACCAAACTATGTCAATTCCAGCCAAGCTACGCACTCCACATGACTACTATGCGGGAACATATCTACCGGCTGGACTTCCTTCGTGCGATAGCCCCCATCTTCAAGAATGCGTAAATCTCGCGCCAATGTTCCTGGATTACAAGACACATACACAATCTTCTTCGGCTTATACGTTAGAATGGTTTCTAGTAATTTTTCATCGCACCCTTTACGTGGTGGATCAACGACTAATACATCAAACTGCTTACCTTGCGCGTACCACTTTGGAATAATCTCTTCTGCAGGTCCTGCTTCAAAACGTGCGTTGGTAATATTGTTTAGTTCCGCGTTACGCTTTGCATCTTCTATCGCCTGCGGCACTATTTCAACTCCGTATACTTCCTTCGCTTGTTTAGCCAAGAACAATGAAATCGTTCCTATTCCACAATACGCATCCACTACCGTTTCATTTCCAGTCAGGTTCGCATAATCAAGTGCCTGTTGGTACAAGACTTCCGTTTGAACAGGGTTAATTTGATAGAAAGAACGTGCTGAAATCTCGAATTCAGTATCTCCAATTCGATCAATGATGACATCTGCTCCGTATAAATTAATCATTTCGTCCCCCATGATGACGTTTGTATTCGCTGTATTCACATTTTGCATAATAGACGTCACATTCGGTAACTGTTGTTGAATTAATTCGACTACCGCGTCTTTTTGTGGGAATTTTCTATGTCGAGTCACAAGTACAACCATTACTTGACCCGTCTGACGTGCTTTTCTAACGATTAAGTGACGTAGCATACCTTTGTGTGTATGTTCATCATACGTCTCGATTCCAAGCTGTTGAAGCTTATACTTAAGCAGTGTCATCAGTTCGTCTGCTTCTTTCGTTTGGATCAGACAAACATCTGTATCCACGATGTGATGCGTACGAGCTTTATAGAAGCCAGTAATTACGCGGTCGTTCTCCGTATCAAATGGTATTTGTGATTTATTGCGGTAACGCCACGGATCGTCCATCCCTTTTACTTCATGCACAGGCACGTCAGGAAGCTTAGCAATTCGGTTCATTACATCGCGGACAGTTTTACGTTTCTGAATCAACTGGCTTTCATAAGACAGATGCTGCAATTGGCAGCCTCCACATGTCGGGAATACATGACAAGGCGGTGTCACACGGGATGCGGAAGGTTCCACGATATTCAGTAACTTGGCGAATCCGTATTTTTTCAATGTCTTCAATACATGAATATCGACTGTTTCCCCAGGCAATGTCCCTTGAATAAATAAAGGATAGCCTTCTACTTTCGCTACGCCCGCTCCATCATGTGTTAGATCTTCTATAGTCACTCGTATTTTTTCGTTTTTATTTACTGCAAAGCTCATGATCTTTCCTCCATCTTTCAGATACTTCTAGTGTACCATGGGAAGCAAACAAAAAAACAGACGTAATCACACGTCTGTTTTTTCACTGTTTTCATATTCATTCTTTGTCACTGCATCGTCTTTCAAGACTACAAAGAACGATAGTGCGATACCTGCTATGATGACCAAAAAAGGTGCATAGAAAATCAAAAATTCGTTCATCTTTACTCCCCCTATGCATGGTAATTTTCTTTTCCTTTTACATATTCTTTATTGAACAAGAACATACGTAATAGTAAATAAAGCGATGGAATTAGCAGAAATAATCCACATATAAATGCAATGATTAAAGCAATCGCCATGGCTTGGTTCGTAAAGCTATCATAAATAGTCAAATACGGGTAGAGCAAATATGGATAATGTGATGCACCATAACCAAAGAAGGCGAACATGAATTGTCCTATTAGTAATCCGAATGCTGCACCATATTGACGCTGTTTCCAAATGAAGTAAACCGTTCCCAAAAACAATATGAACGATATTAGAAACATAGGCCAGAATCTTTGAATACTCTCGTAATGTAACGGGTTATGTTTACGTAATTCGAATATAATTCCACCAGCGGCAATGATCGTCGGCAATGCCCAGATGAGTGCATACTTCCTCAAAAGTTGCGTCGCCTCGCGATCCCCGGCTTTATTCGCATACCACGTCAAAAATGCTGATGAGATATACAGTGTTGCCGCTATGCTAAGTACTACAATTGACCACGTAAGCGGACTGGTGAACAACTTCCAGTAATCTAAGACCGGTTGCCCATTTATTAACTCAATAAATCCGCCTTCAGAAATAGTCAATACGATCGACAGCGATGCAGGAAGTAATAAACCCGTTGAACCATAGGCAAATGAATATCCTTTATGACCACGGGCTCCATACGTCTCAAATGCATAGTACGAACCTCGGACTGCTAGAAGGATAATGGCAAAGCTAACCGGGACTAGCAATGTAGTGCCATAATAAAAGGCGGTCTTCGGAAAGAACCCAATAATTCCTACAAAGAAGAATACTAGAAAAACATTCGTTACTTCCCAGACTGGTGACAAATAACGCTGAATGACATTAGTCAATATTCGCTGTCGGCCGGTAAATAAACTATACGCATTGAAAAAACCAGCACCAAAATCAATTGCACCAATCATAATATAGCCGAACAAAAACACCCATAATACCGTAATTCCTAGAATTTCGATATTCATCGAATGTCACCGCCTTTCTCCTGTTGCCGATCCACGATTTCTTGTTCAACAGGATTCCTAATGAACATTCTCCTTAATACAACCACACTACCGATACCGAGAACGAGGTATAGAAGTGCAAAGAGTACGAGCATAGTCGGTACTTGCCCACTAGTTGTCGCACCTTCGGAAGTGCGCATAATATTGCGTAATATCCACGGCTGACGTCCTACTTCTGCTAACCACCAACCCGCTTCAAGTGAAATGAAAACGAGGGGTCCCCCTATAACGATTAGCCATCGAAATAAGCGAGACTGGATAAATGACCATCTTCGCCACATACCAATCCAGTATACAGCCGACAGCATCAACAGTAGCATTCCGATCGTTACCATAATATCAAAGAGGTAATGGATATACAGTGGAGGTGTATCTTCTTCAGGAAACTGATCCAACCCAACGACTTCAGCACTAGGTACACCGTGCGCTAAAATAGATAGTGCATACGGTATTTTAATGGCGTACTTAACTTCCCCATCGTCCAACACACCATACAGAATTAAAGGAGCATTTTCTTCTGTCTCGAAATGCCATTCAGCCGCTGCCAGCTTTTCAGGTTGATACTCAGCTAAATACTTTCCTGATAAATCACCAACCAATGCGGCACTTACACTGAAGATGAATCCCACTTTCAAAGTCAGATATAAAGCTTTTTTATGGTAGACATGATTCGAACCACGCAACAAACGAAACGCTGCAATGGCAGCCAATAAAAAGGCAGATGTCATATAAGCTGTCCCGACTACGTGTGCCACTTTTGTGGGCATGGCAGGATTGAACATTGCTACAAGAGGATTTACGTTGATTAATTCCCCATTTACTAAATTAAAGCCTTGTGGTGCATTCATAAAGGCGTTTACAATGGTAATGAATACTGCAGAGAATGAAGCTCCAAGCGCAACTGGAATAAGAAGTAGAAAATGTTTCTTTTGATTTTCAAAACGATCCCATGTATATAAGTAAATACCAAGGAATATTGCTTCAAAAAAGAATGCGAATGTCTCCATGAATAATGGTAAAGCAATCACATTTCCCGCCAGCTCCATAAAGTTTGGCCATAATAAAGACAGCTGCAACCCAATTGCTGTTCCAGTCACAACCCCAACAGCTACAGTGATGACGAAACCACGTGCCCAACGTCTGGCTAGCAAGATATAATGCTCATCGTTTTTCTTAATCCCAACCCATTGGGCCAGCATGATCATAAGTGGGACACCCACTCCAATGGTTGCATAGATAATATGAAATGATAACGTCAATTCAGTCAACACTCTGGAATAAAAGACTGAGTCCACTCAATCCACCTCCTTCTTACGAAAATAGTCTGCCAATAATTGATAGTAGCATGATACCCGCAACAATAAATGCCAACCACATCAGACGCTTTTCTTGTCTTTTATACACATCATCACTCCCTGTGTAGTTCTATTTTAGGGTTTCCCCTAAAACCCATTTCAATAACCTATATATCTAAATAATTTTGTTGAAATTTAGACGTATTTTCATATTCATAACACACCTAATTGTTGTATACTAATTGATTAACTCATTTCTCTTGTAAATCTCATTAATTTACAGTATAATGGATTAACTAATGAGAGGTGAAAGTGAATGAAAAGAGTAAAAAGAAAAGTAATAGCGTATATTACAAAAGGGGAAGGCAGACACCGTAAATTGCTTGTTTATGAGCAAAAAGATCAGCCTGAAGCAGGTTTACGAGTTCCTGGTGGTACAATTGAACGCAACGAACTACTATTGGATGCATTGTATCGAGAAATCGAGGAAGAATCGGGTATAGTGCGTGATGAACTTATACTAGAAGGTAAAGTTAAAGCTTCAAAATATTTCCCAGAAGATAAAAATGTAATTTATGAACGTACGATTTTCCATTTTTCCTATTTAGGAGAAAGCAGGCATGAATGGGAATATATCGTAGAAGGTGAAGGTAAAGACGCAGGTCAATTACTCAGTTATCGTTGGATGCCGTTGCAAGAAGTTCCAAAGTTAGCTGCTAAACAAGGAGAAGCGATTGAATACATCTAATATCGACCTGATACGATGCGTATTGCATCGGGCTCACCCCATTAATTTTTCACAATAAAAGACTATTCCATCCGAACGTTAGAACTTCGACTGGAATAGTCTTTTTACTTTTATATTTTAATGGATTTTCTTCACTTGATCTTGTGGACGTAACTTCTCTAGTGGTACGAACATCTCAACATGTTGATACAAGTTCTGGAAAGTAGCGGGCAACACACCACCATATTCTCCATCTAAGTTTAACAATACTTCATTTTTGGAAGTGACCACAATTTTTTCCGCCTTCGCTGAAACAACTAATGGATCATCCATATGTTCTCCGCGAGAAGCTAATGTGACCACACGTATAAATTCTGCGATATTACATTTCTTTAAAATAAGCAATGTGAAGTATCCATCGTTAATACTCGAGTCAGGTGCTAATTTTTCAAACCCACCAACTGAGTTCGTCAAACCAATCAAAAACATCATGGCTTCTTCGTCAAACACATTTCCATCATACTCAATACGAAGATGACTGGAATGTATAGAAGGTAACATTTCAATACCTTTTAAATAATAAGCTAGCTGGCCAATTACTGTTTTGAGACGGCTTGGTACTTCATATGTTAATTCCGTCATTCGACCGCCACCTGCTATATTAATAAAGTAGCGATCATTCATCAAGCCTACATCGACCGGAATGGAATCTCCTTGGCAAATAATATCTACAGCGTCATCAATTTCTCTTGGAATACGCAACGCTCTTGCGAAATCATTCGTTGTACCCATAGGAATTAAACCAATTTTTGGGCGTTTATCAAAATGGCCGATACCTGCAACTACTTCATTGAGCGTCCCATCGCCGCCAGCAGCAATAATAACATCGAATCCTCTGCGAACCGCGTCTCGTGCTGCTACTGTAGCATCACCTTCACGAGTTGTAGCGTGAGCGGATGTTTCATACCCCGCATTCTCCAATTTTTCGAGGACTTCTGCTAAATGTTTACGGAAGACTTCTCTTCCTGCAGTAGGATTATAAATAATGCGTGCACGTTTCATACACTTTCCCCTCGATCCTTTCGCGTCTGAAACAAGTCAGACCTTTGCCATTTTCAAATGGTTTCTTACAAATAGTTACTTAGACAATTGTAAAACAGGAAGCCATGTCGAACGAATATCACTATAAACAGCAAGCCAATTTTCAGGCTTAGATGTATATTCAGACATCAACTGAGAATAAAACGCTTTTTGTTTCTCTTCAAAATCAGATGCATCTTTAGCTGGTAACTTCGCGCGACCATCCATCACATATTTCTGAAGAACCGGTGCTCGAGGTCCCCACTTTTCGACTACCTCACCTGCTGCATTTAATAGTAGATACATGGGAATCGAGCGTCCGCCATTTGTCAAATATCTGTCAATTAGCTCTGGATTCTCATCCCTCAACACAGCGCGAACATTTATATTGGCAGCTTCCGTAATCTTCCGAAGGATTGGATTATTCAGCATCGCATCACCACACCAGTCTTCTGTAATGACTAATACATGAGGTTGTTTTTCTTTCAGCAATTCAATAAATTCATCATCCTGTGGTACTTCAAATGCATTATAGATCAAAAAACTGTTTTCCTTATGTGTTTCCATTTTGTCCATATACGTTTGAAGTGATACAGCTTCTTCAAAATATTGTTGTTCTGTTTTCAATACAATCCCCCCTGTTTCACTGTATAAGTTAACGTGGAAAAACGTCCAGGATCAGACTATTTTGGCCTCTCCTGGAACGTTTTCATTTGATTGATAGATTAACGCTTCTTGATCTCTTCCATCAATAATTTATTAACAAGCGGTGGATTGGCTTGTCCTTTTGTTGCTTTCATAACTTGTCCTACTAAGAACCCAACTGCGCGATCCTTACCATTTTTAAAGTCTTCAATTGATTGTTCATTGTTGTCCAAGATGTCTGTAATGATTGTACGTAATGTACCTTCATCAGAAATTTGAACAAGTCCTTTTTCTTTGACGATATCAGCAGGATTTCCGCCTTTTTTCACAAGGTCAATAAATACTTTTTTCGCGATTTTAGAAGAAATTGTACCATCTGTAATCAATTTCACAAGCTGCGCCAAGCTTTCAGGTGTCAATGGAGTGTCATGTAGTTCTTTCGATTCTGCATTTAGATAAGCTGATACATCGCCCATCAACCAATTGGAAGCCAATTTTGGATCCGCTCCAGCTTTTACTGTTGCATCAAAGAAATCAGACATTTCCTTTGTTAAAGTTAGTACGTGTGCATCATATTCCGGTAGATCCAGTTCAGATACATAACGTGCTTTACGAGCATCCGGTAATTCTGGGATTTCTTTACGAACACGATCAATCCATTCTTGTTCGATGTGAACTTCAGGCAAGTCTGGATCGTTGATAAAACGGTAATCATTGGCACTGCCTTTGATTCGCATCAATACTGTGTCGCCAGTTGCTTCGTCATAACGACGAGTTTCTTGTTGAATAGTACCACCAGACAATAGAATTTTCTCTTGACGTGCTACTTCATTCGCAATGCCGCGGCGAATAAAATTAAACGAGTTCAAGTTTTTCAACTCTGTTTTTGTACCAAATTTCTCCTGACCGAATGGACGCAGTGAAATATTTGCATCACAACGAAGTGAGCCTTCTTCCATACGTACATCAGATACGCCTGTATATTGAATAATCGCTTTTAGTTTTTCCAAAAATGCATATGCTTCCTCTGGAGAACGTACGTCTGCTTCTGTAACAATTTCAATTAACGGCGTTCCTTGACGGTTCAGGTCTACTAATGAATGACCATTTTCCGTATGCGTCAGTTTTCCTGCATCTTCTTCTAAATGTACACGTTCAATGCGGATTTTCTTCTTCTTACCGTCTACTTCAATTTCAATCCAACCATTTGCTCCTACAGGACGTTTGTCTTGAGAGATTTGGTATGCTTTCGGATTATCTGGGTAGAAGTAGTGCTTGCGGTCAAAGTTCATGATCGGCGCAACGTCACAGTTCAATGCCATAGACGCCTTCATTCCAAATTCAACAGCTTTTTTATTTAACGTAGGTAAGACACCAGGATATGCGATGTCTGTTACGTGAATATTCTTATTTGGCTCTGCACCGAAATGAGCAGGTGCTGGAGACATGATTTTAGTGTCTGTTTTAAGCTCTACGTGGATTTCTAATCCGACAATTGTCTCGAAGTTCATGATTATTTCCCCTCCTGAATCGATGGAGTACGCTTGTGGAAATCTGTAGCTTGCTCATAAGCATGAGCGACTTTGTATAATGTTTCCTCGTCAAAGTGCTTACCCATAATTTGCAATCCAACCGGTAGTTCATTAACGAAACCACATGGTACGGATAATGCTGGACGGCCTGTAAGGTTCGCAGGTACAGCCAAGACATCATTTGCATAATGAACGAGTTGATCTCCGCCAGTTTCGCCAAGCTTAAATGCTGTTGTAGCAGTAGTTGGTCCGATGACTACATCATACTTTTCAAATACAGTATCAAAGTCTTGTGCGATCAATGTACGCGTCTTTTGTGCGCGTACATACAAATCCTCATGATGATCCGCACTCATTGCATACGTTCCGAAAATAATACGTTTTTTCACTTCATCGCCAAATCCTTCTTGACGTGTACGGAAATATGCTTGCTCTAGGTTTTCAGCATTTTCTGTGTGATAGCCATAACGCAATCCGTCAAAACGTGAAAGATTGGATTGAGCTTCCGAAGAAGAAATTACATAATACGTAGTTGGCGCATATTGAATATATGGCAATTCTACTTCTTCACAAACCGCTCCAAGGGATTCCAATACAGTAATTGCTTCTCTCACTGCTGTAGCAATTTCTGCATCAACACCTTCACCTAGGTAAGGTGTTGGAACTGCCACTTTTAGACCATTAATATCGCCTGTAAGAGCTTCCGTGAAATCAGGAACCGCTTTTGCTGAAGATGAACTATCATTGTCATCTTCACCTGCGATTACGCTAAGCAATAATGCATTATCTTCCACAGTGCGTGACAATGTACCGATTTGATCAAGTGAAGAAGCAAATGCTGTTAAACCGAAACGTGAAATACGACCGTATGTAGGTTTCATTCCAACAATTCCACAGAATGCAGCTGGTTGACGAACCGAGCCGCCAGTATCCGAACCAAGGGATAGTGGGACTTCTCCTGCTGCTACTGCTGCTGCAGAACCACCTGAAGAACCACCTGGCACATAATCTGTATTCCATGGGTTTAATGTATTACCGAAATAAGATGTTTCAGTTGTAGAACCCATTGCAAATTCATCCATATTGAGCTTCCCCATATTAATGGCACCGGCAGCTTCTAATTTATCTATAGCCGTTGCATTATAAACAGGTACAAAGTCTTCCAACATTTTACTTGCACATGTTGTCGTCATATCTTTTGTTACAATATTATCCTTAATTCCGATTGGAACTCCAAAAAGACTGCCACGTGTATTAGCAGCTTCTTGATCAAGCTGTTCTGCACGCTTTGTTGCCTCTTCTTTTGCGACGTGAATGAACGCGTGAATTTTCTCTTCTCGTTGTTCAATCGTTTGTAATGTTGCTTCTGTTATTTCTTTAGCAGTAACTTCCCCTTTTTGTAAAAGAGCTTGAAGTTCTGTTGCTGTTTTACTAGTTAACGTCATCACTTTTCCTCCTACTATCATTGTGCCATGAATGGTATTCTATACTGCGAATTCGATTACAGGATATCTGGGACCTTGATAAGTCCATCTTCCTGATCTTCTGCACTGGCTAGCATTACTTCACGGTCCAAGATATCTTTTGGCTCATCTTCACGTAAGACGTTGATCATAGCAACTGGATGCGTCATAGGTTTTACGTCTGTAACATCCACTTCTTTTAAATTACTTACACTTTCAATCAAATCTGCTATCTGTGCAGAGAATTTTTCTTTGTCTTCCTCGGAGAGGCCAATACGGACGAAATCCGCAAAATACTTGACGTCTTCATTCGAAAATGTTGTCATACATTGTTCCTCCTCATTTTGCAATCGTACAATTAATCATACCATTTAATCAGTTTCTTGGAAAGTTCGTGTTACTACCTAAAAACTGTTAATATCCATAGACGTGTACGAACGGTTCTTCTCGTTCATTGTCATTCACAATTAGCACTTCCGGTCCATTAACTGACGTTACACTTACTTCAATGGGAACATCTTTAAAATGCGTTTTAACCAGTGAAGTCAAGTATTGCGAAAATCCAATCAGCTCTGTCTTGCCAAAAAATTGTATAGGGATTTCTACTCGTAATGAATGTAGTTTCTGGTCTTTATAGAAAGCTGTTCCAATGACATTCACAAAGCTTGGGAAGTAATCATCAATGTCTTGTTTGAAGTTCTTGAATGTCGTATTCAAGTCACGATAATTTCCCGTTGATGAAGACGCGGGAAGTAATACATATTGCTCGTCCACTTCTTTCCAACCAGTAAATTCATTTTTTCCTTTTGCAGCAAATGAAGTGGCAAAATATGTGCCTGGTACAATATCGTTTCGACTTTCTTGCTTAAACAACCCGACCGCTATTGGAATATCCGCAAGCTCCGGTTTACTACGCAATCTACTCAAAATAATATCTGCCATCTTCTTGCCTTTTTCTTCAATTGTCTTATCATCAATCCGGCGTTCGCTGCCTTCACGTGGATAATAAATCGAATTCATTGCAAGTCCGATAGATATCCCCGCTAATTTCACTTTTTTGTCATCTGTCATTTGTAAATAGTTTTGCTCTACGATATGCGCAAGATAAATCGGTGCTTCATCCGCAATTTGAGCTGGTGACATATCATCAGTAATTGCAGGATTGAGACCTGCTTCAAAATTTGATTTTCTGGAGATCCATTGCTTCGCAGTATCGCGGTCTATATACTGACCTTCCTGGAAGAAGTAATCTTTAGGATCGTAATATAGCGAAGACAAGCGCAATAAGCCTTCCTCTGTTTCCTGAATATCATACTTCGTATTGAGATTATTGACGACCAACCCTCGGCTTGCACTCTTTTTAAATGGAACTGGCGTTCGGTAGTACTCCTTTTTAACTTGAGTATCAGGAATGAGCACCATTTCCTGCTCACTTTCTTCTGTTTCTTGCACTGCTTTTTCCGAATCATCGCTTGGCGCCGGTACACATCCTGTCAGCAAGACTGCCGACAGAATGCCCGTCATAAGCCATTTAGTCGTTGTTTTCATTCATATCCACTCCAAGGGCATCAAGCATGGCTTGTTCGTCCCAAATTTCAATCTCTAATTCTTGCGCTTTCGTCAATTTTGAGCCTGCATCTTCGCCTGCAATGACCAGATCCGTTTTCTTACTGACACTGCCACTGACAGTCCCGCCAAGCGATTCAATTCGTTCTTTAGCTTCTCCACGCGTCAATTCCGCGAGCTTACCTGTTAGGACAATTGTTTTTCCAGCGAAAGGTCCGGTAGTTGGCAACTCTTCACGTGTGGCACCTTTATAAACCGTATTCACACCATAAGAACGCAACTTGTTCATTACTTCCTGAACTTCTTCCGTACTAAAGTAAGTAGTCACAGAATCAGCAACAATCGCACCGATTTCAAAAATATTTACAAGTTCTTCTTCTGTTGCTTGTTCTAACGCATCAAGAGTACGATACTCTTCCGCTAGGATCCTTGCGACTTTTTCACCGACATGGCGAACGCCCAACCCAAACAACAATTTCTCTAATGAATTCTCTTTGGACTGTTCAATAGCCGTCAAAATATTCGTTGCGGATTTCTCTCCGATCCGTTCCAAGCTCAATAGTGACTCTTTCGTTAAAGTATATAAATCGGATACATCTTGTACCAAATCAGCAGTATACAATTGTTCAATTAGCTTTTCACCGACACCATCGATATTCATGGCTCTTCTTGAAACGAAATGGATTAATGCTTCTTTCATCTGCGCAGGACATTTAGGATTCACACAACGCAGCGCCACTTCTCCTTCAATCCTCACAAGTTCTGAATCGCATACAGGACAGTTATCAGGCATATGGAACGGTTCTTCTTCACCCGTTCGCTGTTCTTTCAATGACATGACGATTTCGGGAATGATATCGCCTGCCTTTCGCAACACGACGTGATCACCGATACGAATATCTTTCTCACGGATCAAGTCTTCGTTATGCAAAGATGCTCGTCCCACTGTTGTACCTGCTACAAGAACCGGTTCCAGAATGCCTGTTGGTGTCACTACACCTGTCCGGCCTACGCTTAACTCAATATCCAATAGTTGAGTGTGCACTTCTTCTGCAGGGAACTTATAAGCAATAGCCCATTTAGGACTCTTTGCTGTATAACCCAGTTGTTCTTGCGATTCGAAGTTATCAACTTTTATTACAATACCATCAATTTCATAATCGAGGTTGAGTCTATTTTCTGTCCAGTAGGCTACGTATTCTAACACTTCTTCAATTGTCGTACAGCGCTTACGTTCCTTATTCGTCGTCAATCCTAGTTCATCCACTTTATTGAGCGCATCCGAGTGACTGTCTAAGCCATATACTTCCGCATCGCCGCCTACTGCATAAATGAAAGTAGCTAAGTTTCTACTCTCCGCTACTTTTGAATCCAATTGACGAAGTGATCCTGCAGCTGCATTTCGCGGGTTGGCAAAAGGTACTTCACCTGCTTCATCACGGTCTTCATTCAATTTAACAAATGAATTCTTGGGCATATACGCTTCGCCACGCACTTCAATTGTTAAAGACTCATTCAATTTATGTGGTATCGAGCGAATAGTTTTTAAGTTGGCTGTGATGTCTTCTCCGACTGAGCCGTCTCCACGAGTAGCGCCTTGTACAAGACGACCATTTTCATATTGTAATGAAACGGCAAGACCATCGATCTTCAGTTCACAAACGTACACAGCATTCCCAGTCGCTTCTTTCACACGCCTGTCGAAATCCTTTAAGTCTTCTTCGTTAAATGCATTTGCCAAACTAAGCATCGGATGACGATGAACGACTTTATTAAACACCTCAAGTGGTGCTCCGCCAACTCGTTGTGTCGGCGAATCCGGGTAGATTAAGTCAGGATGTTCTTCTTCAATCGCCAACAATTCCCTCATCTTCTCATCATATTCTGAATCGGGAACGATAGGGGCATCCAACTCATAGTATGCACGCCCGTACTCATGCAAGGTTTTATTGAGCTCCGCTACCCGCTTCTCTAGTTCTAGAACATCATCCATCTACTCTCCACACTCCTTAGGAACGCTTTATTCTTTTTCAATCGGTGCAAATTTAGCTAATAGTCGCTTGATACCTACTGGGTTAGGGAATGCAATGTCCAGTTCCATATCATCTGCCTTACCTTTCACACTCACAACCGTTCCAGTTCCCCAAATTTTATGGGACGCCTTATCTCCTGGTTTCCACTGCATTTTTTCTCCGCCACTTTCATTATAGGCCGGACGTTTGACTGCAGGACGTTTGGTTTTCGCTTTAGGTGCTTGAGCGAAAGGTACACTCATGCCATTCCCATCTGCCAATAGCTCTGTTAGTTCATCCGAAATTTCATTGAGAAAACGAGATGGTTGATTGAAGTTTGATTTACCGAACAACATCCGGTGACCTGCACTTGTAAGGTAAAGGCGCTGTTCCGCGCGTGTAATCGCAACATACGCGAGTCTTCGTTCTTCTTCCATTTCTTCCGGATCTGCAAGTGCTCGAATATGTGGGAATATGTTTTCTTCCATGCCAAGCACAAAGACCACTGGGAATTCTAAGCCCTTTGCTGCGTGCATCGTCATTAGGACGATTTTCTCGGTGGAAGTGTTCTCTTCTTTATCCAAAGTATCAATATCCGCTACTAAAGCGAGGTCAGTCAAGAATGCAACGAGGGAAGGTTCTTCCTCTTCTTCAGCTGCACGTTTCTCAAACGCTTCTGTAACCGATAAAAACTCTTCAATGTTTTCAAGACGGCTTTCTGCCTCGATTGATTTTTCTTTTTCCAACATCTCACGATAGCCTGATTTATCAATAACTTCTTTCACTAGTTCGGTGATTGATAAAAATTCTTGCATTTGAGTGAATCCATTGATCAATTCATGGAATTTCACCGCTTCTGTTAATGCTCTTTTAGGTAAGCCCATAAAATCTACTTCCTGCAATGAATCGAAAATGGAGCGGTCATTTTGTAATGCAAACGTCGCCATACGTTCAAATGAAGTTGCACCGATACTTCGTTTTGGTTCATTAATAATTCTTGCCAGTGCTAGGTCATCATCATGATTCGCAATTAGACGTAAGTAAGCGAGTAAATCTTTAATCTCTTTTCGATCATAGAATTTCGTGCCGCCTACAATTGTATAATCAAGGTTTGACTTTAATAAGTATTCCTCAATTAGACGGGACTGTGCGTTAGTTCGGTATAAAATTGCAAATTGATCCAATGTTAATCCGAGTTTTTCTTTCAACTCGATGATTTGCTGGACAACAAATTGTGATTCATCTTTTTCATCGCGCGCTTTATAAATGGAGATTAATTCACCCTCGGGGTTATCTGTGCGCAATTTCTTATCATAGCGACTTTTATTATTGTCGATCACTTCATTTGCTGCTTGCAAAATCCTCTTGGTGGAACGGTAGTTTTGCTCTAAAAGAATGACATTCGCTTCTTTATAATCTTTTTCAAAAGATAGTATGTTACCAATATCCGCACCACGCCAGCGATAGATCGACTGATCGGAGTCACCTACTACACAGACATTACGGAATTTTGATGCCAGCATTTTGACGAGACGATACTGCGCATTGTTTGTATCTTGGTACTCATCCACATGAATATACTGAAATTTGTTTTGATAATACTCAAGCACTTCAGGAACTCGTTCAAACAAGACTGTTGTCATCATGATCAAGTCATCAAAATCCATCGACTGGTTTTGACGTAACTTTTTAGTATAACGATCATAGATATCCGCTACTGTACGTTCATGAGGGTTTTGAGGATTCGAATTTTTACGGAATTCAATCGCGTCTATACATTCGTTTTTCGCATTACCAATAATTCCGAGCATCGCACGTGGATCATTCTGTTTCGGATCGAGATTCAGTTCTTTCAATACACGTTTCATTGCAGTCAATTGATCCGCACCGTCAAGGATAGTGAAATTTTTAGATAAGCCGATTCGATCTACGAACCTGCGTAAAATTCGAACACACATCGAGTGGAAAGTTGAAACCCACATACGTTCTCCAGAGCCTGGACCTAGTAATCCATCAATTCGGTCACGCATTTCACGTGCCGCCTTATTTGTAAATGTAATGGCTAATATATTGGACGGGTACACTTGTTTTTCCACAACCAAATATGCAATTCGGTGCGTCAATACACGAGTCTTCCCTGAACCTGCACCCGCCATAATGAGCAACGGTCCCTCTGTCGTTTTGACTGCACGCGCTTGCTCGGGATTCATGCCTTTTAATAAATCATCTGATAGTTTATTCATATTAGTACCGCCTTTTAGGAACGTTTGTTCTAATTATATACTACTCACATAGGTAAAGGAACAGATTTCACAGCATCGACTGTTTTAAGAGCTACTTGTAGATCATCGTATACAACATTTCCTACCACTACAGTATCTGCAATGGCCGCCATTTCTTTCGCTTGTTCTGTTGAGCGAATTCCACCACCATAAAAGAGACGCGTGTTAGTAAGTAATTCTTTTGCTGACCGAACAATTTGTGGATCGCCGTATTGCCCACTGTACTCTAAATAAAAAATCGGCAAGGTAAATAAGTGCTCAGCCATCCGTGCATATGCTTGTACATCTTCTTCATCCGGAACACGGTCTACGCCAGTCACCTTCGCAGCTGTACAATCCAGATTTAAAATGCAGTAACCTTCTGTAACCAGCTCATCGAAGTTCATCATATGTCCGTATTCTCGAAGGGCTTCGTGATGCAAGCCGTTCAGCCATTTTGAATCCGTTGTGTTTAAGACAGTTGGAATGAAGTAATAATCGAATCCTGGCGTGACGGATTCAACAGTAGATACTTCCAATGCAAGTGGTACTGAAAAGCGACGGAAACGTGCAAGTAAATCAAGTACATTTTCCAATGTGACACCGTCAGACCCACCAATGATGACTCCATCCGTTCCAGACTCAGCTATGGCTTCTACTTGTTTATCTGATATATTTTTCGCTGGATCAATTTTAAATGCATGTCGCCATGTTTTATAGTCCATTTTTTATTTCCACCTTCTTAGGTCATAGTAGTTATATATAACTTTTAAAAAACCGGTGGGGTATTCTCCCTGGCCGGTTGTGTTAGTTGTTTTTTGTTTGATTGTTTTGAAGTTCAGGATAAAGTCGATCCAACATAAGGTTGTAGCCACCAGACCCGTAGTCTACGCAACGGCGTATGCGAGAGATCGTAGCTGTACTTGCGCCTGTTTCTTGTTGGATGCTGTCATAGGTTTTTTTCAGTTTGAGTTTATGGGCTACATCCAGTCTTTGTGCCAGTGATTGGACTTCACTCATCGTGCAAATATCATCGAAAAACATATAACATTCTTCTACATCCTTTAGTTCTAGAATTGCTCGGAACAACTGATCTATTTGTTCTCCGCGGATTTTATCTATTTGCATGTTCTCGCCCTCTCTCTATGTCGATCTTACGGAGTATAAGTGACGGAAGTAGAAGGACCTGATAATGATGGCACAATGTGGATCCAAGTTTTCCCGGCTGTTAATTTAACAGGTACACCTTGTTCCACTGGAGTTAAAAATCCATCTTTATTTTGCCATTCGATCGGTTTAGCGATCCCTTCATGAAACAGCATAGCTTGGCCGCCAGATTCTAGATCAATTGTGAGCCTGCCTTGTTGATCAACTGTTTGATGAGCCATTTCCATCACGATGATATTCGCCATTTCTATACGTCGTTCGTTTAACTTATCTACTGTATCAATACCGTTTACAGATCGATAATACCGATTTTCTTCTTGATCATATTGATACGTACTAATGAAATTCGGATCTGAACTGTACGATACTTGAACCGCTGATGCTATATCCCCTATTTTATCACTTTCATCAGGATTAAGGAAAGAAAAGGACGGCTGTGCAGTGATTTTTTCAGATGCATTCACAAGACTAAATGCTTCTGCAATATGTTCCTTTGAAATATACGAGTTATGCGGAGCCTGACGATCTGCTGAACGTTCGAATAAAGTCCCGTCATGATTTATGCCATTTATATGATCGACTACCCGATCATCAAGTAATCTCTTTGCATCCGGACTATAACCGTGAGCGATATAAAATGCATCCATACCTTCTGCTAAGTTTACGAAATAATCACGAGCACTTCGAATAGGACCTATCTGATCAGGCACTTTACTTTGAAATAGTGCAGCGAAGCGCGTAACTTGACCTTCTGCTAAGAATTCATATATCTGATCTGCATCTGAAAGTCCCGACTGTGGACGAGCAGCAGGTATATTACTAATTGTCGCTATAATAGGACGGTTGTCGATTGCATCTGTAATTTCACCTGTAAAAGGAGATACTTCAATCGAAGTTTGTTGTTCCTCTGGTTCAGGTTGACCTTTCGAAGAGCAACCCCCAAGACATAACAAGCTAACCGCGGCCGTCAAGAGTAACTTTCGTCCATTCCATCTCAATATATGTTCCTACCTTTCTACATGAGGTATTAATAGTTCATTTTTCATTACTTGCACGACACCAATCGGCGTGATGCGGACATACGGCAAGTGAACAGACTGAAGGAATAACAGCGTATATACGGCATCTCCATGCGCATAACCACGCTCTCTTAATGCTTTTTTCATAGCTACCTCTTCTTCAATGATGGTTTCCATCGCTTGAACAGACAATCCGCCTGCAACTTGTAGTGGTAACGTTTCAATTATCTTACCATTTTCAGCGAGTGCCATGCCCCCGCCTATTTTCTTAATTTCATTAAACGCTCTCTTCATCTCTTGCCAATCCTGCCCAATCAATAATACATCACCCGTATTTGAATAGGAAGATGCAAAACCTTGCAGATTATTCCCGAATCCTTTCAACATCGTATTGACTCGCCACTTGCCGTTCTTATCCAATAACATCAAATAACATTCATCACCAGAAGCAATAGTTGGACTACTGAGATCCAGATCGCTTTCATATACTTTCGTAATCACATCATTAATCATTTGAATTCCCATTGAAGATGGGAATGTGAAGTCTTCATCTGTCAGTTCATAAGGTAATTCAAATGCCGGCAACGCTTTCCAGTCCACCGCTTTGAAAGTATCAGACGGTATACTATCTCGGAGTACCCACTTCCCTTTTGATAATACATCAGTTGGCACTGGATTATGTTCATCCTCTAAAAAGTTCAATGTCGCAAAACGGCCTGTCGCAATTACACTATGCAAATCCGTAATATCGTAGTACCTCGCCACGTTATATGATGCCATTTGATACGCATCGATCGGTGGTACTCCCGCGTCAAGTGCTATCTGAATGCATTGGTCCATTACGCCTTCACGGTAGAACGATGGTGTGGAACCATCTGTCGTCATCATCAAATGATCAAAAATATCCCATTCCTTCTCGACAATACCTTTCAATAAATCTGGAAGGTCTGGACGAATTGAAGAATAGCGTAATGTGGCAGCATAGCCTTGCTGCAATCGTCTTTCCACTTCGTCCACAGTCATGGCCTCATGATCGCCGTCTGCTCCAAGCAATTTCATTCGGGCCAATGTACGTTCCGATGCGCCTGGGAAATGTCCTTCGATCTTTTTACCAAGTCGTTTGGATTCCATTAAAGACTGCATGATATTTTGATCACCTTGTAGTAGTCTAGGCCAACCTGTCAGCTCTCCTGTCATCAATACATCAGGACGCTCCATCCATTTCACAATATCTACAGGATTGAAAAGCTCTTTTTCATTTTGCAATACAGTTTGTGAATCAACACGTGCCCACCAATAAAATGAGAAGGGCAGTTCATTCAGTTGATCAATAAACGTAAACGCTGTTTGCTGATCCAGCATCGAGAACAAGATGAGATTATCTGAGATAAAAGTTGTTGTTCCTCGACGTGCTGCATAGTCAGCAAATGTTTCTGGATTATATAATTGGAAGGGATGGACATGCGGCTCGATGTATCCCGGGACTATTTTCTTGCCGTAAGCATCAACACATTCTGTTCCTTCAAGCATAGCCGGCATGCGCTCCCCTACATAAATGATTCGGTCACCTTGAATCCAAATGTTTCCTTGCGCCCATTTCTTGAATATAGAATGTAAGTACGTAGCATTTTTAATTACAATTTCAGGAGCTTTCTGTCCATCAATAATTGCAAGTTGTGACTGTATTTCTTTCGCACTCCACATGCCGATCACCGTCCCTAAAAGTAGTTTTCTAGTTTGTTAACTATTGCTTTATCGTAACATAGCAATTCAATCTGGAATAGCTACGTCACATAAATGTTGTCCACAAGCGACTTTTTATTAATCCACAAGATACTGAATACTTACACACATTACCAACAACTTACTCACACTTTCTCCACTAACAAACCACAAATTATATAATATGTTGTGGATAACTTGTTTTTTTCCAAACTGAACAAATTGTATGCAGCATCTACTACATGTTCACAGACTTCAAACGCCTACCTATAGTATTAAAAAAGACTGTCTTAGAAGTAATACAACACTTCTAAGACAGTCCCATTTAATCTTTTATTCAAATGTACGCCATCCAATATCCGTACGGTGGAAGAATCCATCCCATGGTTGATCAGCAAGGCCATTGTAGACTTTCTCCTGTGCTTCCTTTAACGTAGCTGCTTTCGCTGCAACAAGAAGTACACGCCCACCGTTTCCGACGAAGTGATCATCTTCTAGCTTTGTTCCTGCATGAAAGACGTCAAGTCCTTTATCAGTCAATACATCAAGGTTTGGGAGTGCACGGCCATTCACTACATCAGAAGGATACCCTTCCGATGCAATGACAACGCCTAACATCGCTTCTTCATACCATTCAAGATCGAATGATTCTCCAGCCATTAGTGCTTCCATGAACTTACCAAAATCCGATTTCATACGCGGTAAGACAACTTGCGTTTCTGGGTCGCCAAAACGAGCATTGAATTCAATAACTTTCGGACCTTGCTCAGTAAGTATTAAACCAGCATAGAGGATACCTGTAAAAGGAATTCCTTCTTCTGTCATAGCCTCAACAGTAGGTACGACTACGCGATCGTATGCTTCTTGCACAATTGCATCCGAAATTTGCGGTACTGGGGAATATGCTCCCATTCCGCCAGTGTTCGGACCGCGATCACCGTCATACGCACGTTTGTGATCTTGTGCAATTACCATTGGGTAGATTTGTCCGTCATGAACGAACGACATATAAGAGAACTCTTCACCATCGAGAAATTCTTCTACCACCACACGTGAAGATGATTCGCCGAACTTTTGATTGCCGATCATGTCATCTACTGCATCTAACGCTTCCTGTAATTCCATAGCGACGATTACACCTTTTCCAGCTGCTAATCCATCAGCTTTCACAACGATTGGAGCACCTTGTTCGCGGATGAATGACTTTGCTTCTTCAGCATCCGTGAATGTTCCATAAGCCGCTGTTGGAATATCATACTTGTCCATGATTTCCTTGGCGAATGACTTACTGCCTTCGATGCGAGCAGCCGCCTGAGTCGGGCCGAATACTGTTAAACCTTTAGCTAAGAAATAATCAGCAATTCCTTCCGCTAGCGGCTGTTCCGGTCCAACGAACGTCAACGTAACACGCTGTTCGATTGCAAAGTTTGCCAAAGCCTCAAAGTCTGTAGCTGCAATGTGCACACATGTTGCATCTTGCTGCATACCGTCGTTGCCAGGCGCGACAAATACTTCTGATACAGAAGGCGCTTGGTTAAACTGTTTGGCTATCGCATGTTCACGACCGCCACTTCCAATTACAAGAACTTTCATGTTGATCTACTCCCTGCACTCTTAGTGTTTAAAATGACGTACACCCGTGAATACCATCGTAATGCCGTATTCATTGGCTTTTTTAATGGAATCTGCATCTTTTACTGAACCACCCGGTTGAATGATTGCCGTAATACCTGCTTTTGCCGCTGCTTCAACTGTATCATCCATAGGGAAGAATGCATCAGATGCAAGAGCTGCTCCTTTTGCACGTTCGCCTGCTTGTGTCAGAGCGATTTTCGCAGCACCTACACGGTTCATCTGACCTGCACCTACACCGATTGTCATATGCTCATCTGTTACGACAATTGCATTGGACTTCACGTGCTTGACAACTGCCCAACCCAGTTTCATCGCATTCCATTCTGCTTCAGTCGGCTCTCGGTCTGTTGCCACCTTGATATCCGCTTCTTCAAAACCATGCGCATCAGGTTGTTGCATCAACAATCCACCTTCAACGGATACCGTGTTCCACTGATCTTTTTTCTGCTGTTCAAATGAAATTGTTAAGAGACGAATGTTTTTCTTCTTCGTTAATGTCTCTAGTGCTTCTTCTGTAAATGAAGGAGCAATGATAATTTCAAGGAATATATCAGCAAGTTGCACGGCTGTTTCCTGGTCCACTTCTTTATTCAACGCAATGATTCCACCAAAAATAGACGTAGAATCCGCTTCATAAGCTTTTTGGAAAGCTTCTGCAATAGTCTCTCCTGTACCTACACCACATGGATTCATGTGCTTAACCGCAACGGCTGCAGGCTCAGTGAATTCCTTTACAATTTGAATCGCTGCATTTGCATCCTGGATATTGTTATAAGATAATTCTTTTCCGTGAAGCTGTTCTGCATAGGCGATCGAGAAATCAGATCCAAGCGGGCGACTATAGAATGCTGCCTGCTGATGAGGATTTTCTCCATAACGCAATGGTTGCTTCAACTCGTATGTATAGGTAACTTGTTCTGGGAATTGTTCGCCTGCAAGATCTGTCAAGTAGCCTGAAATCAATGAATCATAGGCTGCTGTATGACGGAATACTTTAGCTGCTAAACGACGGCGTGTTTCAAGAGTCGTCTTGCCATCCGCTTTCAGTTCGTCGAGTACCGCACCGTAGTCAGCTGCATCCACAATGACAGTTACGTATGTATGATTCTTTGCAGATGCGCGAAGCATTGCTGGTCCACCAATATCAATATTTTCGATCGCATCTTCTGCTGATACGTCTGGTTTAGAAATCGTTTCTTTGAATGGATACAAGTTAACACAGACTACATCGATTGGCTGGATACCGTGTTCTTCCATTTGCGCTTGATGTCCAGGGTCATCTTGTTTTGCAAGTAATCCACCGTGAATCATTGGATTCAATGTTTTCACGCGGCCTTCCATAATTTCTGGGAATCCTGTTACTTCATCTACAGCCGTTACAGCAATACCATTGTCTTTCAAATGCTTCATTGTACCACCAGTAGATAATAATTCATATCCAAGCTGTTCGAGTTCTTTCGCAAATTCTAGTATTCCACTTTTATCCGATACGCTTAACAGTGCGCGTTTTTTCAAAGCTATTCCCTCCAGTTTATAAAAAAAGCCTGTCATCTCAACAGGCTCATCATTTTTTAAATAAGTTTTGCAATGTTGTGGTATATAATTCATGTTCCACGGCATGGATAGCTAAAGCAGTTCGCTCGGCATCCCCATCAATAACGTCTACTGCACGTTGGGCTAAAATTGGACCCGTATCCATTCCTTCATCTACAAGATGAACTGTAACACCTGTTACTTTAACGCCGGCAGCTACAGCTTGTCCAATCGCATCCTTACCTGGGAATGAAGGCAATAACGATGGATGGATATTGATGATCCGTTCAGGATATGCTTCTAATAAAACAGGACCGATCAATCGCATATAGCCAGCCAATATCAGCCACTCCACTTGTGCTTCGTGTAATGCTTCAAGTACTGCTTGCTCATATGCTTTTTTTGTTTCGAAATCACGAGGACGAATGGCCGCAATTGGAATACCTATTTCGTTTGCCCGTTCATTGACGAAAGCATCCGGTTTATCTGTCACCATTAAAACGATTTCTGCTGGAATGCGCTCCGCTTTACAAGCTTCTGCCAAAGCGGCAAAGTTACTGCCGCTCCCTGAAGCAAATACTGCGATCTTTACTTTATTCATTATGACAATGTCCCGTCATGCTCACCGTTAAATGTTACGCCTTCTTGCTTCGTAACACGTCCGATTACATATGCTTCTTCACCATGTGCTTTAGCGATTTCGATTGCTTGATCAGCTTCTGCTTCCGGTAAGGCTACGACGAACCCAACACCCATATTGAATACGCTATATAAATCACGATCTGTTAATTCGCCTTTTGCTTTCAACATGTGGAATACAGGAAGTACGGGCCAAGCGCCTAAATCTACTTCTACTCCAAATCCTTCAGAGAACATACGTGGAAGGTTTTCGAAGAATCCACCGCCCGTAATATGACCCATGGAGTGCACATCAAGCTTTTGATGCATTTCAAGTACCGGCTTTGCGTAGATCTTAGTTGGCTTTAACAACGCATCCGCTACTGTACCGAGATTTTCATAGCCTTCAATCGTACCGTTAATATCTGCGCCCAATTGTTCAAATACAATATGGCGTACTAAAGAGAAACCGTTCGAGTGAATACCGCTCGATGCGATTCCAACTAATACGTCACCTTCTTGTACACGCTCGCCTGTAACTAGCTTGCTCTTTTCACAAGCTCCTACAGCAAAGCCAGCCAAATCATATTCATCTTCTTCGTAAAGACCTGGCATTTCAGCCGTTTCTCCACCTATCAAGGCCGCACCCGATTGTACACAACCATCCGCTACACCTTTAACGATTGCTTCCACTTTTTCAGGAACCGCTTTACCTAGTGCAACATAGTCAAGGAAATACAATGGCTCTGCGCCTTGTGCCACGATATCATTCACACACATTGCGACACAGTCAATTCCGATCGTGTCATGACGGTCCGCCATGAAAGCCAATTTCAATTTCGTTCCAACACCATCTGTACCGGAAATCAGTACCGGTTCTTTATATTCGAGCGCAGATAGATCGAACATTCCGCCGAACCCACCAAATGCACCTGCTACCCCTTTTCGGGATGTTCGTGCTACGTGAGACTTCATGCGTTCAACTGACTCATAGCCAGCTTCTATATTAACTCCCGCTTTTTCATATGCCTTCGACATGGAAAGGCCTCCTATCGTACGATTTCTTTTTCGTGCGGCATTGTCGTATCCGAATAAATCTCTGTTGGATACTCACCCGTGAAACAAGCTAAGCACTGTCCGCAGTTTTTCATTTCAGGTGACCGACCATTCGATTCCAGCATTCCATCTATTGATAGGAATGATAGTGAATCTGCTCCGATCTCATCACGCATTTCTTCTATAGTACGACCCGTTGCAAGTAATTCTGAATCTGAACTAATATCTACACCGTAATAACATGGAGCGATCAAAGGTGGTGAAGCAATGACGACATGTATTTCTTTAGCGCCCGCATCGCGAAGCATTGAAACTATTCGTTTAGATGTTGTACCACGAACGATTGAATCATCAACCATAACCACACGCTTACCATCAACGACTTGATGTACAGGTGATAGCTTCATCTTCACACCTTGTTCACGCAGCGCTTGAGATGGTTGAATAAACGTTCGTCCGACATAGCGATTTTTGATTAATCCCAACTCATACGGAATACCGCTTTGTTCTGAGAATCCAATTGCAGCTGAAATACTGGAATCTGGAACCCCTGTGACGACATCTGCACTAATCTGTACTTCACGAGCCAATTGTTTACCACAACGTTTACGTGCAGCATGAATATTAATTCCGTCGATATTTGAATCAGGACGGGAAAAGTAGACATATTCCATAGAACACATCGCATTATCTGCCGGTTCTGCAAAACGCTCGGACGATAATCCGTCATCATTGATAATCAGCAATTCGCCAGGTTCCACAGAACGAACATGTTCAGCACCGATAATTTCAAATGCACAAGTTTCGGATGCAACGACCCACGCATCACCAATTTTCCCTAAAGATAATGGGCGCATACCGTTTGGATCTTGTGCAACCATCAAACCTTCATCTGTCATTAAAACGAATGCAAATGCACCTTTTAGAATACTAAGTGCCTTTTTCACCCGTTCTCGATGATTACGTGAACCACTGCTACGTTTGATCAAGTGAGCGAGTACTTCAGTATCGGATGTACTTTGGAAGATACTACCTTGACGCTCCAAATGTTCTTTTAAATCTGTCGCATTGATCAGGTTACCGTTATGTGCGATTGCCAAGCTACCAGTTGTTGAACGGAAGACCAGTGGCTGAACATTTTCTATACCACGTCCATCTTTTGTCGTATAGCGAACTTGTCCAATTGCGCCACGTCCTTCAAGTGAATTCAGTTTTTCGCCTGAGAACACTTCATTGACTAGACCTTCACCTTTCACTGCATGGAGACCGTTATCGCCTTTAACGACGATACCGGCTCCCTCCTGTCCACGATGCTGAAGAGCATGCAATGCGTAATAGCTGAGCTGTGCAGCATCATCATGTCCCCAAATACCAAATACGCCGCACTCTTCGTTTAGTCCTCTGAGTTCAGCAAGCATGCAATAGCCCCTTTCCAAGCAGTTTGGAATTCTTCTACCGTCCCTTCTACTAGGACAGTTCCTTCTGCATCTTTAATGACGATTTCTTCGCCATCTGTCACTGTTCCGATTTTCACTGCATTTTGAACTTTCTCTTCAAACGCAGCTACTTGATCAGCTTGTACCGTAACCAAGAAACGTGACTGTGTTTCACTGAACAACGCAGTAATTGCTGAGCCTTCCACTGTTACATCAGCACCCAAACCTTGTGAACCGAATGTACCTTCACAAAGCGCTACTGCAAATCCACCTTCAGACAAATCATCAGCCGATTGAATCAATCCCGCTTGGATTGCTTCAAGAAGTTGTTGCTGACGAGTTGCTTCTATATCCAAATCGATTGCAGGTGATTTACCGAAGATCTTTCCTTCGATCATTTGTTGCAGTTCACTGCCACCGAATTCTGTTTCTGTTTGACCAATCAAGTAGATCGCATCTCCGGCTTGTTTGAAACCAGGTGTTGTCACTTGACTTAAATCATGAACGATTCCTACCAAACCAATTGTTGGCGTTGGATAGATTGGCACGCCGTTTACTTCATTGGAAAGAGATACGTTACCGCCAATGACCGGTGCATTCAGTTTACGACACGCTTCAGAAATACCGTCAGCTGATTTTTCCAACTGCCAGAATACTTCAGGCTTGTCCGGGCTACCAAAGTTCAAGCAGTCAGTCAGTGCGATTGGCTCTGCACCTGAACAGACAAGGTTACGTGCAGCTTCAGCAACGGCAATTTTACCGCCAACTTCCGGATCCAAATAAATGAATCGAGAGTTACAATCCGCTGTCATCGCAATACCTTTATTTGTTCCTCTAACACGGATCACACCTGCTGATGCTCCTGGTGCTAGTACTGTATTCGTTCTTGCACCTGTATCGAATTGATTGTAGACCCACTCTTTTGAAGCAATCGTTGGACGTTGCAATAAATCGAGTAGTGTTTCTTTCAAGTTCGTTACTTGTGGTTCTGTATTTTCAATCGCCTGGTTTTCCGCAAACGATGCAGGTTCTTTTGATTCTTTCTGATAGCTAGGTGCATCTTCAGCTAGTAGATCTGCTGAAACTTCTGCTGCGACTTCGCCTTTATGAAGCAAACGGAGCATTTTATCATCTGTTACATGACCGATAGTTGCTGCAGTAATTCCGTACTTCGTGAATAATGCAATAACTTCTTCTTCACGACCCTTTTTCACAACGATCAACATACGTTCCTGAGATTCAGACAGCATCATTTCATACGCTGTCATATTCTCTTCACGCTGTGGTACAAGATCCAAGTTCAATTCCACACCATAACCAGCTTTTGAAGCCATCTCAGCTGCTGAAGAAGTAAGACCAGCTGCACCCATATCCTGAATACCGATCAACGCATCTGATTGAACTAGCTCTAAGCAAGCTTCCATCAATAGCTTTTCAATGAATGGATCTCCTGCTTGCATTACCGGCAGTTCTTGCTCTTCTTCAATAGATAGTTCGGAGGAAGACATGGTGGCTCCGTGAATTCCATCGCGACCTGTTGTAGCCCCCGCATATATCACTGTGTTGCCAATACCAGCTGCGACACCTTTTTGAATATCTTCATGATTCAACAAACCGACTGCCATTGCGTTGACCAACGGACGCTTCGAATAGCACTGATCGAACTGAACTTCACCAGCTACTGTTGGAATTCCCATCGCGTTACCGTAACTCGCAATTCCAGCAACTGCTTCTTCAAACAAGAATTTATCACGAGGATCTGTTAAATCTCCGAAACGAAGTGAATTGACTAATGCCACCGGACGCGCACCCATAGAAAATACGTCACGAATGATTCCGCCTGCACCTGTTGCTGCACCAATGAAAGGCTCGATTGCTGATGGTGAGTTATGAGATTCCATTTTAAACACCGCAGCTTGATTATCACCAATGTCTACAATTCCAGCCCCTTCACCTGGCCCTTGTAGTACACGTGCACCTTCGGTAGGAAATCTACGTAATACAGACTTTGAGCTTTTATACGAACAATGCTCTGACCACATAGCAGAAAACAGACCTGTTTCTACGTAATTCGGAGTACGTCCAAGTTTTTCTACTGCACGCTCATACTCTGCATCTGTCATGCCCATTTGGAGATATAGACGATTTTCTTTGATTTGCTCCGCTGTAGGTTCGTGATTAATTGACATGCTGTTCACCCCGATTGTTCATGATTGATTGGAATAAAGCTGTTCCATCTGTTCCACCGATGATTTCTTCCACTGCACGTTCAGGAAGTGGCATCATACCGAGTACATTACCTTTTTCATTTGTGATCCCTGCGATTGCTTCTGTACTGCCATCTGTATTTTCATTCGCATATGTGAAAACGATTTGATTATTATTTTTAAGTTCTTGTACTGTCTGCTCGTCCGCGTAGTAGTTACCAAATTCGTTAGCTACTGGCAATGTGAGCACTTGACCTTGTGTATATTCTTTGGTGAAAGCTGTGTTATTATTTTCCACTCGTACTGTTTCTCGAGCTGAACGGAATTTCAAACTCTGATTACGTAAGAATCCACCTGGAAGGATACCTGCTTCTACTAAGATATGGAAACCATTACCTACACCCAGAACCAATTTACCTGATTCAGCAAATGCTTGTAACTGTTTGCAAGCAGGTGAACTTTTCGCCAATGCACCCGGACGTAAGTAGTTGCCGTATGAAGTGCCTGTCGGTAATAGAACCGCATCGAATTGATCGAGTTGATCGGCTTCTGTATGCCAAACGTATTCAACATCTTGCTTTACTGTTTCCTCAATTGCATGGTACATATCAAGATCACAAGTAAGACCTGGGAATACTAGAACGGCGAACTTCATTTGCTGGCAACCTCCCCGATTTCAAAGCGATAATCTTCAATGACTTTATTAATCAATAGATCGTTACACATTTCATTCACACGTGCTTCGATTGTCTCTTCTGATCCATCAAGCTGTAATTCGATCAGTTTTCCAACTCTTACACTTTTCACTTCTTCATAGCCAATCTTTTGAAGTGCTTCAGTTGTCGCGATGCCTTGTGGATCTACAACACTTTCACGTAGTGTTACATAAATAGTTACTTTCGTCATTGTCGGTTCCTCCCAAAGTGGAAATAATAGTTTTTTATTAGTTATTATCTTGCCAAATACTGGACTGTTCAATTTCTTGCAGAGTTTCATCAAGATTTTCCGTCATGATCGTGACATGACCCATTTTACGTTTTTCTTTTACTTCTGCTTTGCCGTATAAATGAATGGACCAATCTGGATAATCCGCGATGCGCTCTTGAAGCGGTGCTACATGTTCTCCAAGTACATTCACCATAATGGATGGTGCCCATAACTTCGGCTCACGTAACGGCCAACCACAGACCGCACGGATATGCTGATGGAATTGTGAGATGTTACATGCCTCTATTGAGTAGTGACCAGAGTTATGTGGGCGTGGCGCTAATTCATTAATAATGATTGTACCGTCAGGCAGTACGAACATTTCAACTGCTAGTGTCCCCACTAACTCTAAATGACCTGCAATTTTTTTTGCTGCATCTTCGGCTTGCTGCAGAACCGCCTCATCTACTCGTGCAGGTACAATTGATTCGTGCAGAATATGATGCTTATGAATATTCTCTGCTATTGGCAGGCAATAGGTTTGTCCTGCTGGATTTCTTTGAATAATAACGGAAATCTCTTTATCAAAAGGAACGAAAGCTTCTGCTATACAAGAAGAGTGTGTAAAAAGATCTTTGGCACTTTCAATTTGCTCTTTCGCTTCAAGCTTCACTTGACCTTTACCGTCATAGCCGCCAAAAGCGGTTTTCACGATACAAGGGAATCCTAGTTCATCAATTTTCTGTACTAACTCTTCATATGTCTCAGCGGTTATGTAAGGCGCAACCGGTACTCCAGCCGCTTGAATCTCAGCCTTTTCATTGATACGATTTTGCGTGATACGGACTAATTCAGCACCTTGGGGTACATAGGCTTTCTTTGTCAGCCGTTTCAATCCTTCATAATCGATATTTTCAAATTCAAATGTAATGACATCACTTACTTGGCTTAATTCATTCAACGCTTCTTCATCATTATACGGTGCAACGATTTCGATATCCGCCAACTGTCCGCAAGGGGAATTTTTTGTTGGGTCAAGTACCGCAATCTTGAAACCAGCCTCTTTTGCCGCAAGTCCCATCATCCGCCCCAATTGGCCACCACCGATGATACCGATTGTCTGTCCTGGTTGAATGAGCTTCAATTTAGTTCACCACTGCTTTCTAGCGAGATTTTCTTCATTTCATCGCGTCTTTGCTGTAGTTTCTTACGTAATTCTTCATCTTGTACACAGAGCATTTGAGCCGCTAAAAGGCCGGCATTCGTAGCACCCGCTTTACCGATTGACACAGTCGCTACAGGTACACCTCCTGGCATTTGAACGATGGATAATAGCGAGTCCATGCCATTCAATGCTTTAGATTGCACAGGCACACCAATAACAGGAACTAGCGTTTTTGCTGCAACCATCCCTGGTAGATGGGCGGCTCCGCCTGCTCCTGCGATAATAGCGTGTAATCCTTTTTTTTCTGCTTGTTCCGCATAGTCAAACATAAAATCCGGCGTACGGTGGGCTGACACTACTTTCTTTTCATAAGAAACGCCTAGCTCATCCAATATGTCGCATGCATGCTTCATTGTTTCCCAGTCGCTCTTACTGCCCATAATGACACCAATTTTTGGTTCCAAATCTAATCCGCTCCTTCATGCACAAGATGATTTAATATAAAATAATAAAAAGGTCCTTGAAAACTCCACTTTTCACATGCACAAAAAGCAGAACTTTCAAGGACCCTTACGAAAATGAATACATAGCTAACATAACTTAGCTATTCTCCATGATTATCCAAGAAAAATTGCTTTCCCACATAGTGTAGACATTTACGGTGTCATGGTAGAAACGCCACAGCCAATTCTGCAGCATATACGGGGAACTCATTTACTCTTATTATATTATCAATTATTACATAATCCGTCAACTAAAAGACGAACATTATAATATAAGTCTTTTACAATCATTCGCTTTTAAGTTGACATATGAATGAATAACCATCTGTTCTCTTTCTACTGACAGTTATTAGCTATTTTTGATCCCTTGAAACTGTGTTTGCTGTCTAATCGGAATATACTCTTCTCCAACCTGTTTAAATAGTGGCTTCTCACGTCTGGCAACAACGGTATATCCCAATCTCTGAATTCTCTCCAAACATTCCTCGAGTGTTTCATCTTCTTCTCTATCAAACCACATCTTTTGTTTACTCATTTAAATAACTTGCCTCTTTTCACACTCTTCACCCAGAATCCACCGTGTATCGACTTAGGCTCATACGATATAATAAATGCTTTCGGATCGAGTTCCGTTATCGTTTTATACAATTGCACTTCATATTTGCGAGGCGTCAGAATCTGCATTGTAGAACGATTACCACTTAATCCATTAGCTGATGAGTCTGTAACACCATAACCTAGTCGGCGCAATTCAGCAGGCATTTCCTTATCGACATCTGCTGTTATCACGTTCACCGTTATATAACCGAGTGCTAAACGTTCTTCAATTTTCGAACCGATAATAACCCCGATACCATACCCAAGTGCATAAGCTATCAAGTTTTGGATTTGATCTAAATTATCCAGCACCAATCCAAGCCCGATGACGTATACTACCGTTTCAATCATACTCACTGTTGCGGCAATATAACGATAGCCTTTGAGTGTCAGGATTATTCGTATTGTCATAAACGTTACATAGACAATATTGATCGTGAAAATAATTAATATCATTACCATTGCACCACTCCTTTAAACAAGTAGGATAATCGTATCGCGCCTTCGTTAAAAACTCAAGGAAAGTCTTTCAAATAGTAGATTATGGTGAGAGACTGTGAGGGTTGTGAAATGGATAGAGTTATTGACTCAGTTTGTAGAGCGGAGTGTGGGATGTATAGAGCAGCACTGTTTTTCTTAGGGTCATTGAGTGGATAGGCTGGGCGATTGAGCGCTTGTCTTGGGTCATTGAGCGGATACGCCGGACGATTGAGCGCTTGCCTGGAGTCATTGAGCGGATACGCCGGGCGATTGAGCGATTGGCTTGGATCATTGAGCGGATACGCGCGACGATTGAGCGCTTGGCTTGGGGCATTGAGCGGATACGCCGGGCAATTGAGCGCTTGGCTTGGGGCATTGAGCGGATACGCCGGGCGATTGAGCGCTTGCCTGAAGTCATTGAGCGGATACGCCGGGCAATTGAGCGCTTGGCTTGGGTCATTGAGCAGATACGAGGGGCGATTAAGCGCTTGGCTGGGGGCATTGAGCGGATACGCCGGACGATTGAGCGCTTGTCTTGGGTCATTGAGCGGATACGCGCGACGATTGAGCGATTATCTGGGATCATTGAGCGGAACACGGTAAACATAGAGCACACGACCGAATTTATAGAACAGATATTGAAAATGCATGAGCATTTACTGACTTTACAGGTTAGGTATTGAAGGATTATGCATGATTTCCTTACAACTCATTGGGCAACAGTATTTTACAAAACACAAAAAAGCCACTCCCCAAAGGGAATGGCTTCGCGTGCCTAGCAACGTCCTACTCTCACAGGGGGAAACCCCCAACTACCATCGGCGCTGAAGAGCTTAACTTCCGTGTTCGGTATGGGAACGGGTGT